>CAIRCR010000021.1 GCA_903877065.1 uncultured Pseudomonadota bacterium | reverse complement strand
GATTACTTTTCAAACATGACCCGGCAATGACCTGAGAAATTTCAGGCAATAAAAAAGGCTTAGATTTGACTCTAAGCCTTTGATTATATTGGAGCTGGAGATGGGACTCGAACCCGCGACCGGCTGATTACAAATCAGAATCAACCCGAATCACGCAACAAACCGCAACAAACCACAACAAGTAAATCCAGTAAATTCAACACTTAAGCGTTTTTACCTTGCTATCACTTATTGCCTTTTACCCCCTGTTTTTACATTTGAGTGCGACATTTTTGCGACATTTATTTATACTGTAAGCCACACAGCAAAAAGGCTTGCGACGCGCCAACGTCAACAAGCCTTAAAAATTTCACTTAACATCACGGGTTAAGCAATGAAGCGCATCATATCAGAAAGCCGATTGCTTACCAATACGAGGGCAATATGGCAAACATCAAAGAACGTTTAGCTAAAGACGGCACAAAACGTTTCACCTGTGACATCCGCTTAAAAGGTTATCCACCACAACGCGCCACATTTAAACGTCTAACCGATGCAAAGAAATGGATTCAAGACACAGAAAGCGCAATACGTGAAGGCAGACATTTCAAAACGGCAGAGTCAAAAAAGCACACCCTTGCTGATTTAATAGACCGATACATTAAAGACGTTATCCCAAATAAAGCCGTTAAGTTAGCTGGTACACAAAAACAACAGCTCACATGGTGGCGCGATAAGATTGGCAGTCATGTATTGTCAGACGTCACACCCGCGCTAATTGTTCAGTGTCGTGACGAGTTAAGCGCAAGCATTAACATTAAAGGCACACAAAATTCACCCGCTACAGTTGTTCGATATATGGCGGCTTTATCCCATGCTTATAGTATTGCAGTGAACGAATGGCAATGGATTGATGATTCGCCATTACGTAAAGTTAAAAAGCCAACTGAATCACGCGGTCGTGTGAGATTTTTGGATGAAGACGAGCGCGAAAGGCTTTTAATTGCCTGCAAAGCCTCACCAAATAATGTACTTTACACCTGCGTAATATTGGCAATTTCCACAGGCATGAGGCAAGCCGAGTTAATGACGCTTGAATGGAAGGACGTAAATTTAAAGGACGGTTTTTTAATTTTACATGAAACCAAAAACGGAGAGCGTAGACGAGTGGCATTAAGTGGGCATGGCTTAGAATTGCTCAAAGAACACGGCAAGATCAGGCGCATTGATACGCCATTATTATTCCCAAGCAAAGCAATCCAAAGCCAGCCTATTGATTTACGCAAAGCGTTTGAAAATGCTACCAAAGCCGCCAATATTGATAATTTTAAATGGCATGATTTAAGGCATTGTACCGCGTCATATCTAGCCATGAATGGTGCGTCACTCGCAGAAATAGCAGAAGTATTGGGACATAAAACCCTATCGATGGTAAAGCGGTACAGTCATCTTAGTGATTCGCACGTTTCAAATGTTGTTGCGTCCATGAACGATAAGATTTTTGGAGGTGTAGCATGAACGTTTACAAAAAAATTGATTGGTTTTACTGGGCTAAGAGGAAATCGGTAAGCATAATGGACGCGGCTTTATTAGGTTGTAACATTAACCCAAAGGACAGACCCCACAAATTAAGTGACGAGGTGGGTAATTTCTATGATTTAATTGATGACAACAGAGATGATTGTGATTATTTTTCGAGAAATTACAAAAATGCTCATCCTAACATCATCTTATCTGAACTGGCTTCATGGTGTCAGTCCATCGATTATCCAATACCTGACGAATTAAAGGCATTGGCTAAACCAAAAATAAAAGAATCAGTAGCCATTAACATCAATGATAAGTTAATTAAAAAGCCACTTACTGAACTTGAACGCAGAACCTATGAAAACATTATTGTTGCATTGCTTGATTGTATCAATGGTAAATTACCACAAACAGCAAGACACCAATCATTTAGCAGTGAAGCACAAATGATAGAATCTATTGAAAAGCACTTTAAAGGCTATCAAGGGTTAACTGAAACCACGCTTAAACGTAAATTTTCAGAATCACGCAGAAAACTACAAGAGGAGCAATAAAATGTATTCAGAAAGAATAAAACAATTTGAGAACATCGAAAATTTAGGCGGCAAAGCATGGCAACACGCTGTAGCTTGTGATGCAATCGAAAAATTGAATATTAAAGATTGCTCAATGCACTGTTTTCACTTTCAACAGCTTTTTGAGCTATTGCTTAAACACTTACTCGAGACCAAGAGCAAATATAGTGCTTATCCACGAACCCATAAACTCAATACATTATTAGAGCAATTAGTAGATCAGTCGGATTTTAAAACCGATATCGATAAATATGAAGCGCATTTAACAGCCATCACCGTTTGCGCTGAAGCCTACCGTTATAATTTTTTGATTGACTGTAAAACCTATCGAAAAGATGTGGCGATATTAACGCCATTGCTGGATGAATTAGCCGAATTTGCCAAAAGCTAACCCAATATACCACCTCAAAAAGCCACTGCTCAAATTTGGGTAGTGGCTTTTTTATGCCCTCAAAGCCATGAATAATCAAGTGTCGTGGTGTCATGACACCATTTTTTAGTGTCGTGACACTGACAAGATCACCACACCAGCAAATAATTACCTCGAGCCACTAATGGTGATAATCAAACAAAAAAGGGGTAAAAACATGGCAACACCAACATTGTTAACAGTAAATCAATTCGCAGACAAACAACCTGCATTTACCAGATCATGTTTAAGAGGTTTAATATTCGAGGAGAACACCAACGGACTTGCTAAAGCAGGTGCAATCGTTCGCATTGGTCGCAGGGTTTTAATTAGTGAAGAAAAATTCTTTTCATGGATTGAAGCAGGTGCAAAATAATGCAATTGACATACAGCAATACAGAAGCTAACATTACAACGCACTGCAACAGCAGTGTCGGGCGTGAGAACCCGTTTAGGCTTGGCGATAATACGCCGCAATCATTAGCGGTTTTTTTACGCCTTTCATTTTTGCATGGCTCACTTTTGAGCTTTGTAATTCATATTATGATGGTGTTGTTTGGGCAGTCTTTAGGACTGGTCGCACCAAGTCGCGGCATTCTCACCTCATTCAACACCGTCACCAATACTGTGAGAAGTATTGGTGGTGGTTTTACTAATCTTAGACTTGGTATCACCGCATGAACAATCAATCTATAAGCGAAATCCGCCCAAACTTCAGTCACCGTTTCGTCGATATTCACGAAAATCATTTAGACGTCCACGACACCCTCAACTTAATGACAAATCGAGCATTGAGCGTTTTAAATTTGCTTGCTTTGCAGTTTGAAGACGACAGTACAACAAGGCTAAATGATGAGTTACTTACTTATGCCATTGATACTGCAATTTGTGAAATCGTCGATATTCAATCTTATTTGCGAACAATAAAAAACCCACGCTAACTTAACATTAACGCGGGTTCTTGAACTACCAAACACAAAAGACACAGGCACATTATACCTTGTTTGGTGTTTCCTTGTACTCGCAAGGAGAAAATTAATATGAATGACTATGAAGAATTTTATTCAATCGAAGGAGCGGAAGAATATGCAAAGAAACGCTGGAGAGAAACGGGAATAATTCACGTCTACACCGAAGTAAGCGAGGGCAAGTTCCATGTCATACCTGACAAGCCTAGCAACGCGCCACAAGTTGTTGAAGTAGTAGAAGGCATGACACCTAAATTACAGGCAATCGAATCTTTACTTTCAACGATTGTAGAAGTGAACTTGGTGGAATATTGCAAAACAATAGGATGGCGCGGCGATGTAGACGAATACCCCAAACAAAAAGATTTTAAAGTAGCGATTGTTCAGAAATTGATTGAGATAGCCAAAGAAAACAACTGGCATGTTACTCACAATACAGGTTTTTTCTACATTTTTAATGGCGCGTATTGGATAGCCTTAGAGGATGGAGAAGTTAAACAAATGCTCAAAGAATCCGCGATAAGAATGGGGCATAACGAAATCGAATGTCGTGATATCTTGTTTATCGACAAACTTTTCCAGCAATTTGTTTTCAGTGGTTTTTTCAATGAACGCAATTACACAAAGCAATCAATCATTAATTTAAAAAATGGCTCACTGGTGCTAAGTGATAAAGGCGTTGAACTCAAAGCGTTTGATTACCGCGATTTCTTAACCCACCAGCTCGATTTTAATCATGACCCAAGTGCAATCAATAAACTTTTTATTGATTACTTAGACGTGGTACTACCTGACAAAGACACACAGCGAACCTTGCAACAGGTGGCGGGATATCTATTTATCAAAGGCTTGAAACTCGAAAAGGTGTTTTTTCTCTATGGTACTGGTGCAAATGGTAAAAGTGTCTTTTTTGAAGTCCTTAGCGGCATTATAGGCAATGAGAACATTAGCAACTATTCACTGGAATCATTGACAGATGACAAGGGGTATCACCGCGCTATGATAAAAGACAAGATAGTCAATTACGGAACAGACGTTAAGTTAAACAACATAGACCCCGCCAAACTCAAAACATTGGCATCAATCGAGCCTATTGAGGCACGTTTACCCTACAAAAACCCATTTATGATGACGGATTACGCTAAGCTAATTTTTAATGTCAACAGAATGGACAGCGCAAACATAGAACATACACATGGATTTTTTCGCCGACTAACAATCATCCCCTTTAACGTTACTATTCTTGAAAAAGATCAAGATCGTGACCTTCACAAAAAGATTCTGATGGACAAAGCCGGTGTATTAAATTGGATTATTGAAGGAGCACAAGAGGTGATAACGTCACGCGATTTGTTTGTATCTGACGAATGTGAGAAGTTTAAAAAACAATTCATGAAAGAAACGGATTCTGTGGCTATGTTTGAAGAACAAGTAATCATTGAACGCAAAAAACCATCCTATTATGAAAAAGTTACCATTGCCTATGCTGAATATGCCGACTACTGCAAAGAAGTTAATTACAAACCAGTAGGGAGAAATAATTTCACCAAACGAATGGAATCAATCGGATTTGAAAAAAAGAAAAACAATATGGGGGCGTTCCTGAAAAAAACATTTTCTGTGGAAAGGTTCTAAAGTTTCGTCACTTTGTCACTTTTTGCCTGTAAGCCTTGTATTTACTGGACTTAAGTAGTGACGAAGTTGATTTCATTTCACCACTATTTCGTCACTAATAATGCTCGTTTCGTCACTATCTTTTAAATGAGTGACAAAACAGTGATGAAATAGTGACGAAATAGTGACGAAACTTTTTTTCTGTTTTGTCACCTAGTAAAGCGCGATAAATTAAGGCTTGTAGAGCATTAGTGACAAAATGACGAAACAAAACAAAACATTTTTCAAAAAACATTTTTTAACGAAAACCATGCTACTCGAAAAAATAAAAAATAGCGGCTTCATCATCGAACTAGACGGAAATAGTTTTACCGTTTCACCATCCGACACGCTTACAGACAAACAACGAGATTTTATGAAATCCAATAAGCCACAGATCATGGCAGAATTGCTTTTAACAACAGTCTACAACCTGTATGGCACACCAATACAGATACAAGCAAAAGACGCAGAACACCAAGCGTGGTTGATTGAAGTCAATCACAAGATCGGCACACCATCACCTTTAACTTTGGAATTTACCAATGAATAACGTACCAGAAACATTGAATGACAGAATTACAGCATTGAAACAACGCGCCACACAACAACAAGGCGAAATATGGCAACCCCAAGCAGGTGATGTACTGGTTGGGGCAATTGCAGGAAGTGAAACAGTTACTCACCCGCTTTATGGCGATCAATTTCAAATGCTCGTCAGAGATGAGCATGGCGAAATTGTTAAAGTTTGGTTATCGAAATACTTGCGCGATAATTTACGATCTCAACGGGCAGAACAAAATGATCTGATTGCGCTAACATTTCACGGAAAAAAGAAGAACGCGCAAGGGCGAGAATTTAACTCTTACACAGTTTTTATTGAGAAGGTTTAAAAATAACCAATCGATAAACCGTGAAATTCTAAACAGTGTTAATACTTGGATATTTTTAACAATCCGATCAATTGGCAATGATCTTAGCGTGTTAAAATGATCTAAACCTATTGCCGTGAGGCATCAAAAAGGAGAAACACCATGACACCAAAACAAAAGAAATTTGCCGAATATTATGCGGCAAGTGGAAACGGCGCGGACAGTGCAAGAAAGGCGGG
>CAIRCR010000020.1 GCA_903877065.1 uncultured Pseudomonadota bacterium | reverse complement strand
TCTGTGGATCGTCATCCGATAAGTTTGGATGAATCGTTTCAAATTATTTTTACAGCGCCCAGTTCACCCGATGCAGATCCCGATTTTAGTCCGCTTGAGCAAGATTTTACGATTATTTCGCAAAGTCAAAATAGCAGCTCATCATGGGTAAATGGGCAATCTCGTCAAAAGATTGAATGGATTGTAAATGTCACGGCGAATGATTCGGGTAATTTAATTATTCCTGTGATTAAATTTGGCCATGATGCGAGTCACGCGTTGCCCATTTCAATTTTGCCTAGCTCGGCAAACAAAGGCGTGCAAGATGACGATGATTTATTCTTGGAAGTGACGGCAACACCCGAAAAACCTATGATTCAATCGCAAGTGCTTTATACACTGAAATTATTTCGGAGAATTGATTTAGCGAAAGCAAGTTTGAGTGATCCCGAATTAAATGACGCGGTCATTGAAAAACTGGGTGATGATGCCAATTACACCACACAAGTGAGTGGCGTGACATATATGGTCATTGAGCGTAAATACGCCATTTTTCCACAAAAAAGCGGCGTTATTACAATCAAACCTTTAGTGTTAACCGCCGACGTGATTTCACGCGGTCGACAAAATCCCAATTCGTTTTTTAATTCACAAATGACGCAGCGTCGCATTGTTAAATCCAATGCCGTCACGCTCAATGTTCAAGCTATTCCGAGTTCATTCACAGGGCATTGGCTTACAGCTGAGCATGTTGAGCTGACACAAACATGGTCAGATGATACGTCGCAAATGAAAGTGGGTGAGCCGCTAACGCGGACGATTAAACTTGTGGCAAATGGGTCAACCGTTGGACAGTTGCCTGAACTCAATACCGCAAAACTGGATCCACAGCTCAAAGCCTATAACGATCAACCTGTTTTGCAAGAAATGAAAAAATCCGATGGTTTAATGGCTATTCGTGAAGAAAAAATTGCCTTGATTCCATCCAAAACAGGGGATTATACGTTGCCAGCCATTCATGTTGCCTGGTTCAACACCAAAACACAGCGCATGGAAAGTGCCGATTTGCCGCAAACTGTTCTGCACGCAACCGCCAATGAAAACGGCTTGCAAACACAAGCCACACCAGCGCAATCTAATCAAACAGTCGTTCCAAATGATTTGGTTCTCACACCAACTAATCAACACAATGCAGCGGGTATTTGGAAAGGCATTGCTATTTTCTCTAGTGTAGGTTGGCTGATCACGTTGGGGCTTTTAGCCGCAAAATGGTTTATTTCGCGTAGAAAAGTGGTTGACGTTATTGAAACGCCAGCGGAAATATCACTTAAAATATGCTCAAAATTGTTGAAGAAAGCCTGTTTAAGCAATGATAAACAAGCGGCAAAAGAAGCATTGCTTCATTGGGGGAAAATTCAGTTTAACGCCACTAGTTTAGGGGTGATTGCGCCGCATTGTGAAGCGCGTTTGCGTGATGCCATTTTAGAACTCAATACCGCGCTTTACAGTCAACACGATGTTGCGTGGGAAGGTAAAAAACTTTTTCAAGGATTTAGCGAAAATGCGGCTCGCGCTAAATTGTCTAGTCGCAGTGAAGATGACGCATTAAAACCGCTTTATCGTTTGTAATGTTTTTACCCAAAGATTTTATTCAAACCGCGCAAGGACTTTTATTTGCTGTTGTTGTCGCAGGCGTTGAAGAAAATAAAGTCCGTTGTTTTTTGCGTTATGTGTGCCATGAAAATGGACAATGGCGCAAAATTACTACCAATGATGCGAATGCTTTATTAACAGATTATTATCCCACGTATTGTTTCCACTCTCCTTTGCTTGATGCGTTTTTACATGGTGTTTCACTTGATGCCATTACGCATCATCACCGACCTACTGAACGATTAACTCAGCTTTTACGACAAAAACAACATGACGTGATTGAAAAAGATTGCGTGGATTTGTGTCGATTATTTGAAACGCAGGGGATTGATTTATCAGGTATTGGCGTGACAGGTTCACTGCTTATTTCACAACAAAATACGAATTCAGATATTGATTTAGTGTGTTATGACTTGGCTGTTTTTACACAATGCCGCGCCGCGCTGAGAGAATTACTCGCGCAACACGCGTTGACCAATTTAAGTGAAACGGATTGGCAAGCCTCTTATGAACGACGTGATTGTGACTTAGATTTTGAATCTTATGTGTGGCATGAGCGTCGCAAATTCAATAAAGCGTTAATTAACGGACGTAAATTTGATTTAAGTTTGGTTGAGCCACAACCCATTTATGCTATTTCTTATCGTAAATGTGGCGCGATGATGTTATCTGTGCGCGTGAAAGATGATGCTCGCGCGTTTTGCTATCCAGCGGAGTTTCAATTAGCGCATCCGCGCATTCAAAGCGTGGTGTGTTTTACCGCAACTTATACAGGGCAAGCGATAGTGGGTGAAATGATTGAAATTGCAGGCATGCTTGAAGAAGATGAATACGGCAATCAGCGTATTGTCGTGGGATCAAGTCGAGAAGCGCAAGGCGAATATATCAAAGTGATACGCGCATGAATTTACGCGATTTTGACGCGGTTATTTTTGATTTAGATGGGTTAATTCTCGATACAGAGCCAACGTATTTTATTGCATGGCAAAAAGCAGCGGCTCAAATGGGATTTGATTTGCCTTTTGAGTTTTTTGAGCATTTTTCAGGGCTGTCCTATGTGGAAATTCGAGCGGTTTTTGAGGCGCAATGCGGTAAACATTTTGATTTTGATTTGTTTCATATGAAGAGCAGTCAATGTTGGCGTGACGTTGTTTTGCATCAAGGCGTAGTCGTTAAACGGGGTGTACTCAATGTGGTTGCACGATTAAAGACTAAAAATATACCTTATTGCATCGCGACGAATAGTCCGCGTGTGAATGCGCTCGAATGTTTAGCTTTAGCAAAAATAGCCCCTGTTTTTCCCCATGTTATTGCCAGAGAAGATGTCGTTCACGGCAAGCCGATGCCGGATATTTTTTTGAAGGCGGCTGATATATTGGCAGTCAATATTCAATCGTGCCTAGTACTTGAAGATTCTCCTACAGGTGTTCTAGCCGCAAATCGTGCAGGGGCGTTTACGGTGTTTGTGCCGTCGGCTTTTCCTGTGGATTTGCAGGCAAAAGCGCTTGCAGACTTAACATTGGCGCATTTGGATGAATTGTGAGATGTGTTATATTTGTAATTTTTTAAGAATAAGATTCTTCCTCTATTATTCTTATTCTTTTAATTTTGATCCATTGCTTTCATTTTTTTTTTCTTTTTCAATTATAATCTCATTTTTTTCTTCAATTTTAGTTTTCTCATTATCATTTTAAACCGAAGGGTTTTTGTATGGCATAGGATAATTCTATTTGTAGCAATCAATCATCATTAATGCTTCGCATTTTCTTATCCTAGTAATCATTTCATTTAAACTTTATTTATTGTTATTCGCACCCTAATCAAAACTAATTTTGGATTTAATTTACATAGATTTGTTCATGATGATGCTTTAATAAGCAAATTAAAAAAACATCTGTTTTTGCTGGTAGTTCATATAAGTTGATTAAAATAGTTGCCCTTAATTCTTGATAATCATTCATCATCTTTGTATAATAATTTAATCCATCAACAGAATAATAAAGATGCTACTAAAGTTCTGGTGGATTTTCCTTTACCAAGTATCTTTTTTTATCCATATAATTTTACCATTTGATTATTCTCAATATAATTGATATATAATATAATAATATCTACCCTTCAACAACATTTAATGACAAAAGTCGAACATGCAACAGGAGTTCCGAGCATCTTTTCAAGAATTCTTACTATTCATCCTTCCGTAAACTGTCAAACGTTACTATGCTTTCAATTTAAACTATATGAGAAGCAAGCACCTTTAAACATTTTTCGCGAGCTGTCACGGCATACACACATCTCTAATTCCTAATTATTTTTAAATCCTTTAATACCTATATTGGTGCAAATTTCTTTTCGATCAATTAGATTTCCTCCTGAAGTTGCTTAATTTGCTCCTAAAATTAAAGAAGATCAATAATT
>CAIRCR010000019.1 GCA_903877065.1 uncultured Pseudomonadota bacterium | reverse complement strand
TTGAACATCATCATTCATCACTGATGCCTGAAAAAACAGGGCATAAAAAAAGCCATTAAACATAAACCGCTAATTAACGGGGGCTATCGCCATGATTCACAAACATATTGCGTATTACAAAAAAAATTTTAAAAACGATGCGCCAGCGTCATTAGTGGTTTTTTTAGTTGCTCTGCCGTTGTGTTTAGGTATTGCCTTAGCCTCTGGTGCGCCTTTATTTTCAGGGTTAATTTCAGGATTAGTAGGCGGACTTTTAGTGTCGTTACTGAGCGGTTCACAACTCGCCGTCACAGGACCTGCGGCGGGTTTGACAGTTATCGTTTTTACGGCAATTGAAACGCTCGGAAGTTTTCAAGGTCTGTTAGTCGCGGTTATTTTGGCGGGAATTATCCAACTTGTTTTGGGTTATTTACGCGCTGGGATTATTGGCGCATTTTTTCCATCTTCTGTGATTGAAGGAATGCTTGCCGCGATTGGTCTAATTTTAATTATCAAACAAGTCCCGCACGCCACAGGTTACGACGCAAGTTACGAAGGCGACGAAAGTTATATGCAAGAAACCGCTGAATCGAGTTTTGTCGAATTATTTGATGCGGCTAATAGCATTTCTTTTGGTTCAGTCATTATCAGCAGTATTGCGTTGCTAATTTTGATTTTCTGGGCAACGTTAAAACATATCGCTGTTTTAAAACTTATTCCCGCGCCATTGGTTGCTGTAATTTGGGGCGTAGGTTTTAACGAATGGGCAATGCAATTCGCGCCAGAATTTGCGGTTAATGCTAAACATTTGGTGAGTTTGCCCGTTAGCAATAGCCCAAGCGAATTTTTTAGTAATTTTATTTTTCCCGATTTTAGTTATCTGACTAATCCACACACTTACGCCGTCGCGGCAACGATTGCAATTATTGCCAGTTTGGAAACGTTGCTCAGTTTGGAAGCAACCGACAAACTTGATCCGCTTAAACGAATTGCGCCAACAAATCGAGAATTGAAAGCGCAAGGTATGGGTAATATCGTCAGTGGTTTATTGGGTGGTTTGCCAATGACTGCGGTAATTGTACGAAGTGCGGCAAACATTAACTCGGGTGGACGAACAAGCGCGTCGTGTTTTATGCACGGACTTTGGCTGTTGTTGAGCGTGATGTTTTTGGCGACTTTTTTAAATATGATTCCGTTAGCGTGTTTATCTGCGATTTTATTGCATACGGGATATAAACTTGCAAATCCAGTGATTTTTAAACGTTTTTATCAAAAAGGCATGAGTCAGTTTTTACCGTTTGTGATTACGATTACGGCGATTTTAGTAACCGATTTGTTAAAAGGCATGGTGATTGGCGTGGTGTTAGGCTTGTTTTTTGTCATCAAGGCAAACTATCACGCGGCAATTACGATGACGAAAGACGGTTCAAATTATCTTTTGGAATTTAATAAAGACGTGTCGTTTTTGAATAAAGCCTTGCTGCGTAAATTTATTTTGCAAATTGAAGATAATAGCAGTGTGAAGATTGATGCCTCGAAAACGAATTTTGTGGATTACGATATTTTAGAAGTGATTGAAGGTTTCTTGGAAACCGCTGAGGACGACAATATCACTGTCGAATTGGTTAATTTGTATGGCAATGAAACGTTTGAGCGTTATGCTCGAGTCGAAAATGCAGTTGTTAACCATGATGTTAGTCTACAAAGTGCATAATTCATCAAGCGATAACCGTGTCTTTTTGAAAAATTAAAACTCAAACGAAGCGGACAGCATTCCTTGTAACCAGACGCTATTTGCATCACCGCCCAAGTATTGTTTTCCGCCTTTGTTTGGCACAAAGGCTTCTAGCCCCGCTGAAAAACTGATTGATTCGCTAAATGCCCAATCGGCAACCAGATTCACTTCATCGCCATAATTTCTTGACGTTAAATCAAAGGCTTTTGGATTTACAAAGGCGAAATTGTAGTAAATAAAATTCAGTGTCACGCTTTCTTCGGGTGTCAAAACCAATCTGCCGACGTGCGTTCTTAAATTGGAATTATCAAGAATCCATTCGCCAGTAATTTCGCCTTGAAACCACGTTCCCCACGTTGTAAAACCTGGTGACATGGCATCAAAACCGTTTCCTTGAATAAAATAACGATAACTTATCGCGGGCTGTAAAAATAAATCTTCGCGTTTATATTCGATTTGTCCAAAACCACCCGAAGCGTGAATTTTTGTTTTGCCTGTCGAATCAATTGCCGCTGTTTGAGTTGAATTGATTTGATAAGCGTATTCGGTGCTGATGGTGAAATGTTCCAGCGGTGAAAAATCGAATCGTGTATTGAACGTGTTATTGTCGATAGCTTGTGTGGCAAAAATATCGCTTGAACCATTGTCGTGCAAAAAACGATTGTTGCGTGTGTTGATATAACTCAATCCCCAAGTTGTGTTTTCAGAATACGCATATTCAATGTTTCCACCTTGATAATGTCTTTTTTCGGCAGGATTTAAAGGGCGGGTTTCCAAATAAAAACCTTCAAATTTTAGATCGTCAATATTTAAGCGACCAATTATCGTGTTATTAAATGCCGTGCGTGGATTGATCCAACACGCCCCAAGATTGCCGCCGTCATCTGCGCCGTAATGTAATAAAAAGCCTGATCCCAGTTTGTAATTTTGCCGCCCACCCGATAAATCGACTGTGATTTTTTCGTTTTCATCAATCAGTTTGCCTGATTTCCAACCTAAATATAATTCTTCGGTTTTGTTTGCATAACGGTAATTATCGTAAATGCCTGAAACCAAAAAATCGCTTTCTTGCACAATGCCTG
>CAIRCR010000018.1 GCA_903877065.1 uncultured Pseudomonadota bacterium | reverse complement strand
CAGGTGCATCGATTACATCGGGTTCAGGTGCAGACGTTAATACGTTATTTGGAACTGTCAATACAAATGCTAATACGGTAACGATTAACGATGCTGATGGTTTGGTTGCGATTACAGGTGGTTCAGGTATTGATACAATTACCTTTACGGCAGTTCTTGCTTCAGGTGCTTCGATTACGGGCGGCTCAAGTTTAGATGTTGTGACTTTATTCGGAACGGCCACATCAAATGCGAACACCGTCAGTATTGCGGATAGTGATGGTTTGATGGTGGTTACAGGTGGTTGTGGTATTGATCAATTAACCTTTACAACAGCTCTTAGTGCAACGACAACGATTATCGGTGGTTCTGGTGCTGACACGTTAACCTTAACAGGTGCAAACACGATAACTGTCAATGATGTCGATATTGCAATTACAGGTGGTACAGGTGCTGACGCGATTACGCTTGTGAGTACAGCCGCATTGTCTGGTGTAACCGTAGATGGTGGAACGGGTACGGGTGATAGTATTGTGGCTGTGCCTGCTTATGCGAACACTGCGACATTCAAAGATATGGATACAGTGACAGCAACCGCTGGTATAACAGGTTCAACTTATACTATTACGGGTACTGTTGCGACTTCCATTACACCAGGGGCTGGCATACAAACCATCACAAGCACAAACACGGCAACCACAACGGTGGCTACTCAAGCAACTACAACTCAAATTTTAGGCGCAAGTAGTACAGGTGCGTTGGACATTACGGGTGGTTCGTTGGTAGTGACTATCACAGGTGGTTCGGGTGCGGATACGATTACGGGAGCTGCAGGAACGGCGGCAATGGTTATCAGTGGTGGGTCAGGTGCCGATAATATTACAGGTAGTACGGCAGCTGATACAATTGATGGTGGTACTGGTTCTGATACCATTACTGGCAGTACAGGTGCTGATTCGATTACTGGTGGTGTTGGTGCTGATAGCATGACTGGTGGTGCTGGTGCTGATACTTTCGTTGGCGTTGGTTTAACGGGTAATGCGTTTGTTTCTACAGCACAATCATTGTCTACTACTATTGCAACTGGTGATACGCTTACGTTCGGTGCAATGGGTGCGTCAGCTGGGGCGGATATTATTACTGATTTTACCGCGAGTACCGACTTCTTAGATGTGACGACAGCAACTACCGCACCTACAACGTTAGTAGGCTGGACTGCAGCTACAGTGTTAGTTAGTGGTACAACATATTTTGCTACAGGTACTTATACGGCAACCACTGGCGCATTTGCACTAAGTGCAACAGGTACAGCAGAGTTAATTGTGGTGGGTAGTGGCGTTACTCTTGCTGCATCGACGGGTATTTGTATTTTAACTGGATTAAGTGCTGCTACTGCTAGTGCATCACATTTAGGTTCGGTTGACTTTGTTTAATCCTACAAAGCAGGCTGTCGTTTTAACCTGCTTTATTTGATATGAAAAAACCGCCCTCAACGTCAGTTCAGGGCGGTTTTTTTGTGTGTTTGAAAAAGCTCATTTCCAAAATATCAATTCAAAAATATGCCATCAAAGTGGCTTTTCATTTGTGAGTAAGTGTTCAAGTTGTGGAGGCAACGGCGCATTTATTTTTATGACTTCGCCCGACGTTGGGTGTGAAAAGGTGAGTGTTTTTGCGTGCAGAAACATTCTTTTGTAGCCTTTTTGTTTGAATGTGAGATTTATATCGTCACGTCCATAACGTTCATCACCAATAATCGGATGCCCCAAATGCACCGCGTGAACACGGATTTGGTGTGTTCGCCCTGTTTTGGGTGCGGCTTCAACAAGCGTTGAATCTTGAAAAGCGGTTAAGCGTGTAAAAACCGTTTCGGCTTCTTTTCCCGCTGAACTTATCACAACCATTCGTTCACCCCCTTTTGCGATATTTTTTAACAACGGCGCATTGACAACTAATTTTTGTTTTTTCCACTGCCCAGCAAGCAAGGCGAAATACGTTTTATGAATTTGATTATCTCGAAAAATCGCATGAAAAGCGCGTAATGCACTGCGCTTTTTAGCAATAATCAAACAGCCTGACGTGTCTTTATCCAAACGATGCACCAGTTCTAAAAAATGGGCTTCGGGACGCAATAAACGCAAACCTTCAATAATTCCAGAACTCACACCACTTCCGCCGTGAACTGCAAAACCTGCTGGTTTATTAACAATCAAAAAACCATCGTCTTCGTACAAAATGCTGTGTTGCAACGCGTCTTTCAAATTCGTTGGCACAAAAACGTCTTCGCTACGTTCTGCAATCCGAACAGGCGGGATTCGCACAATATCGCCCGTAACCAGTCGATAATTAACGTCAACACGCCCTTTATTTACGCGCACTTCACCTTTTCGGACGATGCGATAAATTCGACTTTTCGGCACACCTTTTAAGCGCGTGATTAAAAAATTATCCAGTCGCTGATCATGATTTTCGTCAGTGATTTCAACGAGTGCGACTTTTGTGGGGAGCTGATTTTGTTCTGGATTCATTAACGTGAAAGTTGGAGTGTAAAAAAATTAAAGTTCAACACGCACACCCAATTCGACAACCTTTTCAACGGGAATTTTGAAAAATTCAATCGAGCTACTGGCATTGTTAAACAAGAATAGAAAAATACCACGTCGCCACACGGGCATTTTGCTACGCGGTTTGAAGGTGACATATTCATTGCCCACAAAAAAGGTCACGTTATCCAAATCAATATCCAGACCTTTTTTGATTGCGAGCGTCAGCGCGTAACGCACGTCCTGACTTTCTTTGAAGCCAAAATATAATTTGATACGATGAAATTGTCCGTGACTACCGAAAGAACGCACTTTAATTTGCTGATCTTCATTGTCGATGAAAGGCTCGTCAGTTGTCACAATAGTTAGAACAATAATACGTTCGTGAATGACGTGATTGTGTTCTAAGTTATTGAGTAAAACTTGAGGAATACCATGCAAATTTCGCGCTAAATAAATCGCAGTGCCTTTCACGGTGACTAATTCGTGCGTTTCTATTTTTTCTTCTAATTCTTCAAAAGACACTTTCTTTTCTTCCAAAGCCTCAGCAAGCACAGCACGCCCTTTAATCCATGTTGTCATGAGTAAAAATAGCACCGCACCAACAGCTAACGGCAACCAACCGCCCGACATGATTTTTAAACTGTTCGAGGACAAAAAGACAAAATCTACGATTAAAAATAAACTTAAAAATGAATAGGTCACAAAAGGATTCCAACGCCATAAAGCGTGGATGACAACAAACGTCAACAACGTGTCAATCATCATTGTGCCAGTTACCGCGATACCATAAGCAGACGCTAAATTTGACGACGATTTAAAGCCTAAAACGAGAATAAATACCGAAAACATCAACATCCAATTGACCATCGGCACATAAATTTGCCCGATTGCACTTTCTGATGTGTGCGTGACTTTCATTCGTGGACAATAACCTAATTGAATCGCTTGTTTGGTAATTGAAAATGCGCCTGAAATAACGGCTTGTGACGCAATGACTGTGGCAAATGTCGATAAAATCAGTAATGGATAAAGCATCCATGATGGTGCAAGTAAATAAAATGGATTTTCAATGGCTTCGGGATGTTGCAACAACAACGCGCCTTGACCGAAGTAATTACACAGCAAAGCGGGAAAAACGAAACCAAACCACGCAAATCGAATTGGTTTTAAACCAAAATGCCCCATGTCCGCGTACAACGCTTCGGCTCCCGTCATGACAAGTACCACTGAACCCATAATTAAAAAACCTTTTATGCCTAATTCGCCGAGCAAATGAATCCCGTAATATGGATTTATTGCCATTAAAACTTGCGGTTGTTGCACGACTTGATTCAAACCTAAAATAGCCAGCGTAATAAACCAAACAACCATAATCGGTGCGAACATTTTGCCGACAATTGCCGTGCCTTTTGCTTGAATAATAAACAGTATCGCCAACACGAACATCGTAATCGGAATAATATAATGTTCCAATTGCGGCGCGATAACTTGTAAGCCTTCCACCGCACTTAAAACCGAAATCGCAGGCGTAATAACGCTGTCGCCATAAAATAACGTTGCCCCTAAAATTCCCGCCGCGATAATAAAACCCTTTTTATTGGGATTATCTTTTGTCGCGAGCAAAGCCAACGCAGTCAATGCCATCACACCGCCTTCGCCTTTGTTATTAGCTCGCATGATGATAATCGCGTATTTAATGGAAACGACTAACATCAATGACCAAAAAATAAGTGATAGCACACCTAAAATGTGCGACGCATCCATCGTTAAATGCTCACGAAAAATCTCTTTGACCGAATACAAAGGACTCGTGCCAATATCACCAAAAACGACTCCGATAGTGGCGACGGTTAAACCCGCAAATTGTTTACTGTTGAGCTGTTTGTTGTGATCTGCTGACATAAAATGTTCTACGATGAAAATTAAAAACTAGCTGAATTTACCCAAAAATGGGCGGCGATACTTAAAAAATAACCCAATAAAATCGCGGGCATCCAGCGCAAATGAAAACCAAAAGTATATTCTTTAACTTGTCCCATTAAACCCACACCTGGCGCAGAACCAATCGCAAGCAAGCTACCGCCGACGCCTAACGTCAAGGTTAACAACAGCCATTGTTCGACTGGAATATCAGGGTGCATACTCAACACTGCAAACATCAGCGTTCCGTTATCCACAAATGCTGACGACAAACCAATCATGATATTTGCAACGGTGACATTCATTTCTCTAAATAAAAAATGAGCGACCGTGTCCAAATACCCCACAAATCCCACTGCACCGATAATCATCATTGCGCCGTAAAAAAACAACAATGTATCCCAATCAATATCGCCAATACTTTTGAAAATATCTAACGTTCTTGTTCTTTTTTCAGTGCCTTGAAATTGTGCTTTTTCCGATTTAACTAAATAGAAACTAAACATTTGTAACAAGCCTAACCCCGCCATCATTCCAGCCGCTGGCGGTAATTCAAGCAATACATTCGACGAAACGGTAATTCCTAATGTTAGAACAAACAAAAAAATAATGCGTTTACTGCCGCGTCTTAAACCAATGGATTGTTGAGAAATGGCAGGCGTTTCCTTAGGAACTGAAAAATACATCAAAGTGGCGGGGACTAAAAAGTTGATGAGGCACGGAATGGTTAACGCAAAAAATTCCGTGAAATGTAAAATTCTACTTTGCCACACAAATAACGTTGAAATACCGCCTAATGGACTCATTGTGCCGCCCGCGTTTGCAGCAACAACAACATTCAAACACGCCAAGGAAATAAATTTGGGCTGACTTTTTCCGACCGCTAAAACAATTGCACCCATCAACAAACCGACGGTTAAGCCATTGATAACAGTTGAAAGCACAAATGCAAGCCAACCCGTAATCCAAAACAATTGACGATAACTGTATTGTCGATTCAGCAAAATAATTCGCAAACCATCAAAAACTCCACGCTCTTTCATCGTATTTAGATAAGTCATTGATACCAAAATAAAGAGTAATAATTCAATGTAAGCGAGCAAATTACTTTCAAAAGCAAGCGACGCGACTTTTGCCTCACCGTGCATAGCGTAATAAATGCAGATTGCAAACCAAATTAAGGCGGCACTTAACACCATTGGCTTAGATTTCTTCAAATCAATCACATCTTCTGACATTGCCGCAATGTAAGCAATAACAGTTAATGCAACCGCACAATAACCGACAATTGAATGTGTTAAATCAAGTGGTGGCGCAACTTCTTGAGCAAAACTTAATGAAGGTAAAAACAGAGAAAGAATGAAAATAAAGAAATGGCGTGTATCAATACGAAAAATTTTTTTCATGTGAACCCATAAACATTAAAAGGATGTTGAATCTTACAGCGGTATTTTAACTGTAACTGGTGTGATAGCGATAATTTATACCACGTCACGCACTCAGTAACCGTTTAAAAGTCTTTTGGCAAAATAAGGTTGCACTTGTTATGTGAATCCGCCATTATCAAAAGTTGCAGCGCGTATTGATACACAAAATCAAGCGTGACATTTTTATACCTTTACACATAACCCACTCCAAAAATCTGATATGAATCATTTTATTTACCGTGACAATCAACTTTTTGCTGAAAATGTAGCGATTAAAACCATCGTCGAAAAAAACGGCAGTCCCTGTTATATCTATTCTCGCGCAACTTTGGAACGTCATTGGCACGCTTTCAATAACGCTTTTGGCTCACAAGCACATTTAGTTTGTTACGCGGTGAAAGCAAATTCAAATTTAGGCGTATTGAATGTATTGGCGCGATTGGGTTCGGGCTTTGATATTGTTTCAATCGGTGAATTACAGCGTGTGTTACAAGCGGGTGGTGATTCAAAAAAAATCGTTTTTTCAGGTGTTGGTAAACGTGAAGACGAAATTCGCTACGCATTAACGCTTGGCATTCGCTGTTTTAATATTGAAGTGCCTGATGAATTAGAACGCATTAACACAATTGCGGGTGGATTAGGCGTGATTGCACCCGTTTCATTTCGAGTTAATCCAGACGTAGATGCAAAAACACACCCTTATATTTCAACGGGCTTAAAAGAAAATAAATTTGGCATTGCAATTGAAAACGCGCTTGAGGCTTATCAACACGCGGCATCGTTGCCCAATATAAATGTCGTGGGAATTGATTGTCACATTGGCTCACAATTAACAGAAACACGCCCATTTTTAGATGCACTCGATAAAGTTTTGCAGCTCATTGAAAAATTAAAAACAGCTGGAATCACGTTGAAACATTTAGATTTAGGTGGTGGTTTAGGCATTCAATATCGTGACGAACAACCGCCCGAACCTGCTGAATATATTGCTGCAATATTGGAACGTTTGGGCGAAACTGATTTGGAAATTATGTTAGAACCTGGTCGAGCAATTGTTGGAAACGCAGGAATTTTAGTAACACGCGTTGAATATCTCAAACCAACTGAAAACAAAAATTTTGCCATTGTCGATGCCGCAATGAATGATTTGGTTCGTCCCGCGTTATACGGTGCGTGGCAAGATATTATTCCTGTTCAACTCAATAGCTCTGCGCTTGAAATAGTTTGGGATGTTGTTGGTCCTGTTTGTGAAACGGGCGATTTTTTAGGTAAAGAACGCAAATTAAAACTCAATCAAGGCGATTTGCTTGCGGTGCGTTCATCGGGAGCTTATGGTTTTACGATGAGTTCAAATTACAATTCGCGTCCTCGTGTTGCAGAAATTATGGTTGATGGTGATGAAATGCACGTTGTTCGTGAACGTGAAACGTTAATGCAATTGTGGCAAGGCGAGCATTTATTGCCTTTATTAGCTGGAGAGCCAAAATGATTTTAAAAGCACTGTTTTTAACCTTACTACTTTCGGCTTGCGCCAACGCAGAAACGATTAAAGGTAACGTTATTCGTGTGTCTGATGGGGATACGATTACTGTTGTGACGGCGGCAAAGAAAGTTTCAGTGCGATTAGCACAAATTGATGCGCCAGAAATTGCACATTTCGGCAAACCAACACAACCGTTTGGCAAAGAATCGAGCGCATATTTGAGAAATTTAGTGAATGGTAAGGCTGTACGAGTGGAAATCGAAGACGTTGATCAATATGGACGGAGTGTTGGTACGGTGTGGCTTGGCATGACAAATGTGAATGCAAAAATGGTTGAAGCGGGTTATGCGTGGGTTTATCGTCAATATGCACACGATGCCAACCTAATTAACTTGGAAAATATCGCTCGTGCAAATCATCGTGGGTTATGGTCGCAAGCGAATCCACTCAATCCGTCCGATTTTAGAAAAGCTACGAAATAATGCCGTCTACATTCGTTTAAAAAGTAGTTAAATGATTGACAATCATAGGATTTAGCAACATAATTCGCGGCTTTCAAATAATCAAAATCCTTTTTAAATTATATTTTTATAGAGATATCATGGCTAATTCACCTCAAGCAAAAAAACGTGCAAGACAAGCAGAAAATAACCGTGTGCGTAAAGGCGGTCAACGTAGCAATTTACGCACTTTCGTAAAAAAAGTGTTAGCGGCAATTAAAGCAGGCGATAAAGATCAGGCAGTAGCGGCATTCAAAGTTGCAGAATCTGTACTTGATTCTGGTGTTAACAAAGGCATTATTCATAAAAATAAAGCAGCTCGTGGCAAAAGTCGTTTAAATTTAAAAGTTAAAAATTTAGTTTTAGCTTCCTAAATTTAAAATCTATAGGGGCGTTGCTTAGCAACGTCTCTAAGACAACAAAAAATCCCATTTCTAGCCGCTTGCGGCTTTTTCTTTTTACAGCATCGCGAAAAACCATGAATGACATCGATTGGAATCAATACGCTTTAGAAACGCAAGCCATTCGTGCTGGTCATCATCGTACTCACGAAGATGAACACAGCATCCCGATTTTTGCAACGTCAAGTTATGTCTTCAAAAGCGCGGCAGATGCGGCGGCACGTTTTACGGGTCAGCAAGTAGGTAACATTTATTCACGTTTTACCAATCCGACGGTTGCTGCATTTCAAGATCGTTTGGCGTTAATGGAAAAAGGTGAACGTTGTTTGGCATTTTCGTCAGGGATGGCGGCGATTATGGCGGTGGGAATGGGATTGCTAAAAACTGGCGATCATGTTGTTTGTTCACGCAGCGTATTTGGGAATACCGTTTTGATGTTCCAAAATTATTTTGGCAAATTTGGTGTTGAAACTGATTTTGTTGATTTAACCGACATCAATGCCTGGGCGATAGCCATTAAACCGAATACACGATTGTTGTTTTTAGAAACGCCATCAAATCCGTTGATTGAAATTGCCGATATTCGCGCTTTGGCGGACGTTGCACGCGCGCATAATTGTTTGCTGGTAGTCGATAATTGTTTTTGTACGCCAGCGTTACAAAGACCACTGACTTTAGGCGCAGATATTGTCGTTCATTCCGCTACAAAATATATTGACGGGCAAGGGCGTTGTGTTGGTGGTGCCGTGGTGGCAAGCGAAGAAATTATTGAAAAATACATTTATCCCTATTTGCGAACAGGCGGTGCGACGATGAGTGCGTTTAATGCTTGGGTATTTTTGTGTGGATTGGAAACGCTTGCTGTGCGAATGAAAGCGCATTGTGATAATGCAACAATTTTGGCGCAATGGCTCGTTGAGCAACCCGCTGTTTCAAAGGTAAATTACCCCGCGTTGACCTCGCACACGCAACACGAATTGGCAAAAATACAACAAAGTCATTTTGGTGGCATCGTGAGTTTTGAAGTTCACGGAGGCAAAGAAGCCGCGTGGCGATTGATTGACGCAACGAAAATGGTGTCAATTACGGCAAATTTAGGCGATGTCAAAACGACAATCACGCATCCCGCGACAACAACACATGGTCGATTATCGCCAGAAGTTCGTGCTAAAGCAGGTATTAACGATAATTTAATTCGGATTTCGGTTGGTTTAGAAGCAATTGAAGACATTAAAGCGGATTTAGCGATAGTTTCTAAAAACTAATACTGGCTATCTTTTCAACGTTTTAGCTCTTGCTTACCCGATTTTCAAGAATTGAAGCGGATAAATTTTATGCAAAAAATTCTAATAATCGCTCCGTCGTGGGTGGGTGACATGGTTATGGCACAAAGCCTGTTTATATCACTAAAACAAACGAATCCAAATTGCCAAATCGACGTGCTTGCACCAGCGTGGTCACAAGGTTTATTAACGCGAATGTCCGAAATAAATCGCATATTTATCATGCCGTTAACACACTGCGAATTTGGTTTGAAAATGCGTTGGCAGCTTGGAGGAAAATTACGCGCTGAAAATTACGACCAAGCGATTGTGTTGCCTAATTCGTGGAAATCGGCGTTGATTCCGTTTTTTGCAGGAATTTTGAAGCGCACTGGATTTTTAGGCGAATGCCGATGGGGATTATTAAATGACGCGCGTCGATTAGATAAAAAAATGTTATCGATGACGGTGCAGCGATTTGTTGCGTTGGGATTTTCGCCAAATAACGCGTTACCCGCTTATTCGTTTCCCGCATTGAATGTCACAGAATCTCAACAAGAATCTGTCATTGAAAAATTTGATTTACGCTTTTCCAAACCCGTTTTAGTGTTATGTGCTGGAGCTGAATATGGTTCTGCAAAACGGTGGCCAGAAACACATTTTGCGGAATTGGCGTTGCATCAAATCGCTCAGGGTTGGCAGGTGTGGCTAATTGGTTCAGAAAAAGATAAATCAATTACCGAAACAATTAACGAACTTTGCGTTGGGCAATGCCAAGATTTTGCAGGAAAAACTGATTTAACCGAAGCTGTCGATTTACTTTCATTGGCAAATACTGTGGCAGCAGCGTGAATCATCCAATATTTATTTACACCAAGCATCATTTCTGTTCCATTTCTTACCCCAAATTTTCCATTGTGGTGATTGGGCATAAACTTACCTGAATTCTTAATACTTAGAGAATT
>CAIRCR010000017.1 GCA_903877065.1 uncultured Pseudomonadota bacterium | reverse complement strand
TATTGCTATGTATATCCCCTGTTTCATGAGCTGACACAGGACCGTGTTTGATTTTCTTATTCAATAAATAAATAAACAATGCAAAAAGTGTTAAATATACAAGCCCAAAAAGTATCAATGAAAAAACAATCTGATTTGCTTTCACTGTCTTAGACAATGCATCAGATGTTCTTAATAAGCCGTAAACCACCCATGGCTGTCTGCCCATTTCGGCAGCAAACCAACCAGCTTGATTGGCTATTTGTGGTAAAAAAACAGACCAAGCAAAAACATGCATTAACCATTTTTGTTCAAAAAGTTTACCCAGTTTGCCGCAAGTGGCTTTACGTTTAAAAAAAGCGTTAGAAGAACCCGATATTACCATTGCTGAAATTGTAAAAATCGTACAATTTGACGCATCCATTGTGGCAAAACTGATTCAAATGGCTAACGGGGTTTTTTATGCTTCTGAAACACCGATTACTAATTGTCATAACGCAGTGATTCGCTTGGGATTAGATGGAACTCGACGCGTCGTGATGGGAATTAGCGTTAAACAACTGTTTTATTGTCAAAATCAACAATTAATGTCGATGATGCAAACGAATTGGCGCAACAGTATTTATTTATCTAGTTTGTGTTTTGTGTTGGCAAAAGAAAGTAAAGTAGTCAGTCCCGAAGATGCCTTGTTAGCAGGTTTGATTTGTGACATTGGTAAAATTCCAGTGTTAAATTTTGCAGAGCAACAATTAAATTACGCGCCTGATTTGCGAGAATTAAAAATCGCCCTCCCCTTTTTAAGCCCACCCGTTGGCACATTGATGTTGTACAACTTAGGATTTTCAGCAGAATTGGTAAATATTCCACGATTTGCGGAAGATTGGTTTTATGAAAGCGGAGAAGAAAAATTAACGCTCATAGATATTGTTATTTTGGCAAAACTTCACAGCTATTTTGGCTCGAGGAAAGCGAAATACCTGCCTTTTCTGAATACTATTCCCGCGTATGTTAAACTCAATCAAGGTAAATTAAGTGGCGACTTCTCTCTAAATGTATTGCATAAAGCACAAGAACGTATTTATGAAGCAATGACGTTTTTTACTTAGGGATGAGCGTTGGTATATCGCCCCCGAAACCCGACAACTACGTTTTTTAATCTTTTTAAAATTATGTCAACGAAGCTAAAAACGCTCGTATCTTCCGTTCTACTTTTATGCGCTTGTGATTCGCAGTTAAATAACCCGTATTCTGACAATGATACAAATCAATCTGTTTTGTACGAATCATTCAGTGAACGCCCAAAACATTTAGATCCCGTTGCCGCTTATAGCTCTAATGAATATGCCATTATCGGACAAGTTTACGAACCGCCGTTGCAATATCACTATTTAAAACGTCCTTACGAACTCACAGCACTTTCAGCGACAAAAATGCCAACTGTTCGTTATTTGAATGAACACGGCGACGTTTTGCCTGAATCGTCAAAAGAAAGCGATATTGCTTTTACCGATTACATCATCGACATTAAGTCAAACGTCAATTACCAGCCACACCCTGCTTTTGCTAAGGATTCTTCAGGAATATTTGTTTATCACGCACTGACGCAGAACCAAATTGATTCAGTGAATAAAATCAGCGATTTTACTCAAACAGGTACCCGCGAATTAACCGCCGACGATTACATTTATCAAATCAAACGACTGGCGAATCCAAAATTACAATCCCCGATTTCTGAAATGATGAAAAACTACATTGTGAATTTTGAAAAATTCACAGAAAAGGATTTTGGCGCACAAATTATCAGTCGTTATCAATATCGCATTCGCATTAAAGGCAAATCGCCACAGTTTATTTTTTGGTTAGCAATGCCCTTTTTCGCGCCAATGCCTTGGGAAGCTGATGCGTTTTACAATCAGGCAGGTTTACGCGACAAAAATATTACGCTCGATTGGTTTCCAATTGGTACGGGCGCGTATTTTTTGGCTGAAAATAATCCAAATCGACAAATGATTTTGCTGAAAAATCCAAATTTTCACGGTGAAAAATATCCAACTGAAGGCGAAATCGAAGACAAAAAAAATGGTTTATTAGATGATGCGGAAAAATCGTTGCCGTTCATTGATAAAGTCGTTTTTATGCTTGAAAAAGAAACGATTCCATATTGGACAAAGTTTTTGCAAGGTTATTACGACTTATCGGGAATTTCGTCAGACAGTTTTGATCAAGCCGTTCAGTTTACGGGAAGCGGTGGTGTTGCGTTGACACCTTCGATGACTGAAAAAAGCATTCAATTACAAACGTCCGTCACACTTTCAGATTACTACTTGGGCTTTAATATGCTCGATTATACGGTTGGCGGAACAACCGAATCCGCTCGAAAATTACGCCAAGCTATTGCAATTGCTGTGGATTATGAAGAATACATTTCGATTTTCATGAATGGTCGTGGCGTACCTGCACAAGGCGTTTTACCCGAAGGCATTTTTGGTTATGCCGAAGGTGAAGCGGGCGTAAATAGCGACGTTTATGATTGGACTGGAAAAGGACAACGTAAAAAAATCAGCGTCGCGCAACAATTACTCGCCGAAGCGGGTTTTGAAAACGGCATTGACCCAAAAACAAAAGAAGCATTGATTTTATATTTTGATACCACATCGACCAGCACCGACGACCGACCTCGTATGAATTGGTATCGTAAACAATTTGAAAAATTGGGCATAAAATTGATTGTTCGCGCCACCGATTACAATCGTTTTCAAGAGAAAATTCGCACAGGAAATGCACAACTTTTCTTTTTAGGTTGGAATGCCGATTATCCCGACCCCGAAAACTTTTTCTTTTTGCTTTATGGGGCAAATTCTAAAGTTAAATTCGGTGGCGAAAATGCAAGTAATTATGAAAATGTTGAATTTGACAAACTTTTTGAGCAAATGCGGAACATGGAAAACAGTGAAGAACGCTACAAAATCATTCAAAAAATGCAGCGTATTTTGCAACATGACGCGCCGTGGGTGTTTGGTTTTCATCCCAAAAATTTCGCGCTTTATCATCAGTGGTATCACAATCTCAAACCCAATTTGATGGCGAATAATCAACTCAAATATGCACGTTTAGATACTCAAACTCGTGAAAAAATGCGTGAAAAATGGAATCGTCCTTTTTAACCTATAATTCGCGTGTTGAACTAAATTTAATGTCAGGATAACGTTCTTGAGCAAGCTGCAAATTGACTCGACTATTCGCCACATAAACCAAATAACCACCACCATCTTCAGCTAAATTATCAAAGGCTTTCTTTTTAAATTCTTCAAGTTTTGTAGCATTATCACTGCTCACCCAGCGTACCGTTGAAATGGATACAGCGTCGTAAACACATTCAACGTTGTATTCCCCTTTTAAACGAAACGCCGTGACATCAAACTGCAAAACACCCACCGCACCTAAAATTAAGTCGTTGTTTTTCAAAGGACGAAATAGCTGTGTCGCACCTTCTTCGGTCAATTGAATTAAGCCTTTTTGTAACGCTTTGGCACGAAGCGGGTCTTTTAAAACCACACGACGAAATAATTCCGGTGCGAAATACGGAATACCACCATATTTCAAATTTTCGCCTTGAGTAAACGTGTCGCCAACTTGAATTGTACCGTGATTGTGCAAACCAATAATGTCACCCGCGTAGGCTTCTTCAACGGCATTTCGTGTCGCCGCTTGAAAGGTAATTGCATTCGCAATTTGAATTAGTTTGCCTAAACGAACGTGATAAATTTTCATGCCTTTATCGAATTTTCCTGAACAAACCCGCAAAAACGCCACACGGTCACGATGTGACGGATCCATATTTGCTTGAACTTTAAAGACAAATCCTGTGAATTTTTCTTCGTTTGGTGAAACTTCACGTTGCAACGCTTTTCGTGGCAAAGGCGAAGGTGCATATTCAGAAAACGCATCGAGTAATTCTAAAATTCCAAAATTATTCACCGCAGAACCAAAAAAAACGGGCGTTAGCGTTCCCGCTAAATAAGCATCTAAATCAAATTCGTGGCTCGCACCTTTTACTAAATCAATTTCATCGCGTAATTCTTGTGCTTGGTCGCCAAGTAATTCGTCGAGTTTTGGATTGTTCAAACTTTTAATGACCTCAGCTTGCGCGATTTTTCCGCCATGTTGTGCGCTAAATAAATGAATTTCGTCTTTGTACAAATGATAAACGCCTTTAAAACGTTTTCCCATGCCGATAGGCCAAGTCATCGGCGCACACTGAATTTTTAAAACGTTTTCAACTTCGTCGAGTAACTCAATCGGTTCGCGTCCTTCACGGTCTAATTTATTGATGAACGTTAAAATTGGCGTGGTTCGCAAACGGCACACTTCCATCAAGTTAATTGTGCGTTCTTCAACGCCTTTTGCCACGTCAATAATCATCAATGCCGAATCGACGGCGGTTAAAGTGCGGTAAGTATCTTCGGAGAAATCCTCGTGACCTGGTGTATCGAGCAAGTTAATCACGCAATCTTTGTGTTCAAACTGCATCACCGAAGTTGTTACAGAAATTCCACGTTCTTTTTCCATTTCCATCCAATCCGAAGTCGCGTGTCTTGCGGCTTTTCGACCTTTGACCGACCCCGCCAATTGAATCGCGCCACCGAATAACAATAATTTTTCAGTAACTGTCGTTTTACCCGCGTCGGGGTGAGAAATAATCGCAAACGTGCGACGGCGTTGTAATTCACTAAGATTTTGGGGCATTTTGAAACTCTGAAATTAAAGATGGGATTGATTTAACCAACATTTTGCATCGCTACTTGCTTGAATCAGCCATGATTGCTAACTGCTTCAATATCGCTTGCCTTATCGCTTCGCGTTGTTGAACGTCTGTGATTGGCTGTTGCTTGGCATTTGTAATGTAAAACATATCTTCAACGCGACTGCCAATGGTGCTAATTTTCGCGCTGTGCAAATGAATATGCTGTTGCACAAACGCCTGTCCAATTTTCGACAATAACCCTGCGTGATCGGTCGTAATCAATTCAATTAGTGTATAACGCTTCAGCGGGTCATCGTGAAATTCGATTCGTGTGGGAATTGGAAAATGTTGTGCTTGCCGAAATTGCGATTGTCGGTGAATGTTCTTTGTTTTTTTAACTTTATTTTGCAATAAATTTTGTCGTAAAACTGCGCAAATATGAACTTCTCGAAATAAATCATTGATTGGTTCACCGGATTGTTCTAACACTAAAAAACTGCTTAACGCATAGTTATCGAGCGTGGTAATAATTCGAGCATCTAAAATATTGAGTCCTATCTGATCAAGTGTTTCGGTACTTAACGAAAAAATAGCACCTTCATTTTTGGTATAAACAAAAACCTCTGCACTGCCACGCCGTGTTTGTGGGCGCAGTAACACAAGCGGTAAATTCTGTTCTCTTACAGAAATTGCGATGGTATGCCATGCAATTTCATCTGCAGAATAACGTAAAAAATAATCATCACTGCAATGTTGCCAAGCGCAATCAATATCTGTGTCAATCATGCCTAATTTTAGCAATTCAGCTTTGGCTTCTTGTTTATTTTCAAGCAAGCGATCCACTAAAGCAGCAGGATTTGGTAATCCCTTACGAATAACGAGATAGGTTTCCGAATAAAGTTCTTTGAGCAACGCATCTTTCCAGGAATTCCACAATTCTGGATTTGTCGCTCGAATATCTGCAACTGTGAGCAAATATAAATAATTCAAATATTCCGTACTGCCGACTTTTTGCGCGAATTTATGAATGACATCGGGGTCGCTAATATCTTTACGTTGCGCGGTCATTGACATCACAAGATGATTGCGTACCAGCCATGCCACTAAATTACTATCGTGGCGTGAAAGATTGTGTTGCAGGCAAAATTCTTGTGCGATATTTTCACCCAAAGTCGAGTGATCGCCCATCATTCCTTTGGCAATATCATGAAACAGCGCGGCTAGATACAAGACTTCAGGTTTAGCAATCATCTGAAAAATAGCATTACAAAAAGGAAATTCTCTGCTGTATTTTTCAATCGTAAAACGTCGTAAATTGCCAATAACAAATAAAGTGTGTTCATCTACGGTGTAAATATGAAATAAATCGTATTGCATTCGCGCCACGATATTGGCAAACGCAGGAAGATATGCCGCCAACACGCCGTAACGATTCATGCGGCGCAATTGATTTGTAATGCCGCGTGGCTGACGAAATGCTTCAATAAACAAATGATTTGCTGATTTATTAACACGGAAATCAGCATCAATTAAATGTAAGTTTTTACGAATTAGCCGCAACGTTGTCGCGCGAACACCTTTAATTTCTTGGTGTTGTTCAAGAATCAAAAATAATTCCAACAACGCCAACGGATGCCGTTCAAAAACGGCGGTATCCACAGCCTCTAAATAACCATTGATTACTTCAAAATTGGCATTTAACTGCCGCACATCGTTAGTTTCACGCGGCACAAAACGCTCATTAAACAGTTGCAACAACATTTCGTTTAATCGTTCCAAACCTAAAACGGTTTTGAAATAAAACTGCATAAATCGTTCAACATCTTGATTATATTCTTGATTATCGTGACTAAAACCAAATTTCTCGGCAAGGTCACGCTGATAGTCAAAAACTAAGCGATCTTCAGCACGATTAGTCAACAAATGCAGCGCGTAACGAATGCGCCAAAGTACGCTCAATAATGAAACTAACTCGGCATATTCTTCTTCGGGTAAAAAGTCGTATTTGATTAACTCTTTTAACGTTGCGGCGTTGTAATGGCGTTTGAAAACCCATGCAATGACTTGTCTATCGCGTAAACCACCAGGACCTTCTTTGACATTGGGTTCTAAATTGTAGGCAGTATCGTGAAATTTTGCGTAACGCGCTTCTTGCTCTGCCATTTTTGCGGCAAAAAATTTATCTGATGCCCAAATTTTGTCAGGTGTAATTTCATTTTTTAAGGCTTTAAGTAAATGCGTACTGCCGTCAATAAGCCGAATTTCAAGCAAACTGGTCATAATTGTTTGATCATTCGTTGCTGCTTCAACGCATTGCGAAATACTTCGCACGCTGTAACCGAGTTTTAAACCGATGTCCCAAAGAAACGTAAAAAATGAGCCTAAACTTTCCTTATAATTTTCAATTTCATCAATGGGCGAAATAACTAAAATATCAATGTCTGAATAAGGAAACATTTCTTGCCGACCGTAACCGCCAACCGCACATAATGCTGCTATTTTGGTTTGCTCGCCTAAAAAATGTTTCCAACAACATTGCAAAATACTGTCAATAAAATCGGATTTTTCGCGCAACAATTTTGAAACCGATAATTTTGGATTAAATTTTTCGCGTAATTCAATTTCGTGATTTTTCAGCAAACTTTTAAATTTTGCCAAAACATTTGGCGATTCAAATAAAGTGGCATCGAGCGGTGATTTCATTATGTTTTACCGTTCTGCTTTGCGGAGCGTTAAAATTTCATAACCCGTTTGTGTGACCAATATCGTGTGTTCATATTGAGCCGATAAACTGTGATCTTTTGTGACCGCAGTCCAGCCGTCGCCGAGTGATTTTGTGTGGTGTTTACCTTGGTTAATCATCGGTTCAATCGTAATAACCATACCCGCCTCAAGCACTATGCCCTCACCTGCTTTGCCGTAATGCAAAACTTGTGGTTCTTCGTGAAAATCTCTACCAATTCCATGCCCACAAAAATCACGCACGACTGAATAACGATGTGTTTCAGCGTGTTTTTGAATGGCTTCACCAATGTCGCCAAGTGTTGCCCCAGATTTGATTTGTTCAATGCCTAAAAATAAAGATTCACGAGCAATATCACACAACCGTTGCGCGTGTGGTGTGACTTTGCCGACACCAAACATCATGCTTGTATCGCCGTGATAACCATCTTTTAAAACGGTAATATCAATGTTAATAATATCGCCCGATTTGAGTTTTTTGTCGCTTGGAATACCGTGGCAGACTTGGTGGTTAATAGACGTGCAAATGGATTTTGGAAAACCGCGATAATCGAGTGGTGACGGAATCGCCTGTTGAACATCAACAATGTAATTGTGGCAAATATCGTTGAGTTCATTCGTTGTCACGCCAACAACAACGTGCGGTGCAATCATGTCTAACACGTCAGCGGCAAGGCGACCAGAAATTCGCATTTTTTCAATTTCAGTTTCAGATTTAATAGTGATGCTCATGATTTCCAGATTGTAAAAGGGTAGTGATTAAATTACAGAATGCTCGTGTCGTCTTAGCTTAAATTATGTGGATTTTGTGCGCGTTGACGTAATAGGTGATCCATTAAAACAATCGCAACCATCGCTTCGGCAATCGGTGTAGCGCGAATGCCAACACAAGGGTCATGTCGCCCCTCCGTAATAACTTTAACAGAATTTCCATCGAGGTCGATACTTCTCCCAGCTAAACGCAAACTCGATGTGGGTTTTAAAGCAATGCTCGCCGTAATCGTTTGACCGCTAGAAATTCCACCTAAAATCCCCCCCGCGTGATTACTCAAAAAACCATCGGGCGTTATTTCGTCACGGAACTGAGTGCCTTTCATGTCGATACATTTAAAACCATCACCGATTTCAACGCCTTTTACCGCATTGATACTCATAAGTGCGTAAGCGAGTTCAGCATCCAAACGGTCAAAAATAGGCTCGCCCAAACCAGCAGGCACATTTGTGGCGACAACTTCAATTCGTGCGCCAATCGATTCACCTTCTTTGCGAAGCGCGTCCATATAGCTTTCCATTTCAGTAATTTTGTTCACGTCAGGACAAAAAAATGGATTCGTTTCAACAATATCCCAATCAATTTGTTCAATTTTTATCACGCCCAATTGCGACAAATAACCACGAATTTCAATACCTGCAATTTCTTTCAGATATTTTTTTGCGATTGCCCCCGCCGCGACGCGCATTGCAGTTTCACGCGCTGATGAACGTCCGCCGCCTCGATAATCTCGAAAACCATATTTTTTTTGATAGGTATAATCCGCGTGACCTGGACGAAACGCTTGTGAAATTTTCGAATAATCTTTTGAGCGTTGATCTGTGTTGTTGATTAGTAAACCAATCGGTGTACCTGTCGTTTTGCCTTCAAAAATGCCCGATAAAATTTTCACTTCATCGGCTTCACGACGTTGTGTCGTGTGGCGTGATGTTCCTGGTTTGCGACGATCTAAATCGTGTTGAATGTCTACCTCGTTCAATTCCATCATTGGCGGACAGCCGTCAATAATGCAACCTAGCCCCTCACCGTGACTTTCGCCAAACGTAGTGACGGTAAATAATTTTCCTATGGTGTTTCCTGACATTTTTTATCCTAATTTTGGAGGTGTTTCAATTTTGTTGATGAGATAGTGGTGTTTTCAACTTGGTGGGCAAGATTACGTCGGGCAGATTCAAGTCATAATCCACAAAGTTTAAACACCTCTTGAATGCGGGTAAAAAACAATATTCATGTATCCTATTGATTTTATTATCTGAACTGATTTATGTGGAGTGTCGTTAATTTTAATTGATTTTATGCAAAATCAGCAATGTTAAAATGCCATTTTGAAAATGTTAAAACTTGTCGGGAAGAATTTTATTATTTTCGTTAAATATGGCATTAGCCGCTGGTGAATTTGTGTAAATAATTTTGGTAACGTAATTTTAATTTTAAATATAGGTTTTCTAATGACGGTACTTTGGACAGACGCATTGATTTTTTTCTTGCTGATTTTGGTGGCGAGTTTGACTTATTACTTGCGTGGCAAAGAACATTTAAAACGTCCGCTGACCACGTTAAAACAAAGTTCAACGGGCATGGCATCTTTGATAATTTTATTGTTTTTTGTGGCAATTGGTTTGCTCGATTCCATTCATTTCAAACCACAATCCAAAGATAACGAAATTATAAGTGTGCTGGATTATCTCGCCACATCCCTGCGTGAACAAGGTGAAAAAACGTATTCTGAACCGTTTGCAACGACGCTTTATAACAAAGAAATGATTGTCGAATCCAATGGCACAACGCGCTGGGATTATCCACGTTTAACATTTGGCGGTAAGCATTTAGAAAATGAAGCGCAAAAAAATACCGATATTTTCCAAAAAGCCACGATTGGATTTTTTCAAGGCGTTGGCATTTTTACGTTATTGGTGTTTGGCTTTAAGTTAAAACCCAAAATTAACTCCGTTCATTCTACTTTTTTCATCTTAATTACATTAAGTTCAACACTCTTTTATTTGTCCAATTTTTACCATGTTTTCGGTACAGATAAAGTTGGCGAAGACGTGTTTTATCAAACTATCAAAAGCATTCGTACAGGCTTAGTTTTAGGCACATTGACGACGTTGATTTTGCTGCCCCTTTCGTTAGTTTTAGGGATTTTAGCGGGTTTTTTTCGTGGCTGGTTGGACGATGCGATTCAGTTTTTATATACCACGTTAAATTCAATTCCGAGTGTTTTGTTAATTGGCGCGTCCGTTTTGATGGTTCAAGTTTATATGGCAAATCATGAAAATGAATTTACCAGTTTAATTGTTCGTGCTGATATGCGATTGCTGTTTTTATGCTTGATTTTAGGCATGACAAGTTGGACGGGCTTGTGTCGATTGTTACGCGCTGAAACGTTGAAATTGCGTGAAATGGAATATGTTCAAGCCGCGTATTCATTGGGTGTAAAGCAACACACTATTTTATTACGTCACATTTTGCCAAACGTGATGCACATTGTTTTAATTTCAATTGTGTTGGATTTTAGCTCGTTAGTTTTAGCCGAAGCTGCGTTGTCTTATATCAATATCGGCGTGGATTCAAGCACTTACAGCTGGGGAAATATGATTAACGGCGCACGTCTTGAAATGGCACGCGAGCCAATTGTTTGGTGGTCGTTAACAGCTGCATTTTTATTTATGTTCACGTTGGTTTTGGCTGCTAATTTATTTGCCGAAACAGTGCAAACTGCATTTGATCCTAGACGTAACAGTTAATCAATTTATCTTTACAGTGGCGTTGGTGCATAAATAAATACTTTTAAAATCATAATCTTGTGTTTATTAAGGCGCATCAAAATTGAGTGGAAATCGTTAATTTTCGCCAAAACCAGAGGATTAACATATTGATTTTAAATAATTTTATTTATGCACCAACGCC
>CAIRCR010000016.1 GCA_903877065.1 uncultured Pseudomonadota bacterium | reverse complement strand
TTAGTATTGGCACCCCGTTTCTTAAAATCTTTAAACGATCATTTTAAGCTCTTCAATTCTGTAACATCTCAAAAACGATTAGATATAGCTAAAAAAATAATAGAACAAACGGATCATTTCAATTTTAGTAGGCAACACCCAGTCGTAGTTATTGGTCTTGCATGCCTTTACGGTAACCCTGCTGCTAAAAAATTAATGAAATTCAAAGCTAATCCTCAAGAATTTGATGCTGAAAATGTTTTAGCAGATATTATGCTAATAACTAGGTTTGCATGTATCAAACTTGAGATTGAACAACTTGGTCGCGATCGGAGGGGGGGGGTATCTTAGGTCGAACTTTATTACAGATGACAATGGTCTCATTGAAATAATTAAATGCTTCACTCCGAATATTGTTAAGCATACTGATAAGCATGATGGTAGAGAAACCCAAACAACGATGACAGTTAAATTGAAAGACCTTCTTACAGACATAGAAACAGAAGAATACGAACATCTACTTAATTTGTTAAATCAGGCTTAGATGCCAACTCGCTCCATTTTAACTTGCATGGTGAGTTCGATTTTTCCGATGAAAAAATGCAGGATTCGGTCGGGTTGTTATCTCCCAAAAAATCACCCTCAAAAACGCCTTAAATTTGGGAAGTCCTTATATCGTTCAAACCCTTACTGTTCCTAGCATTGATAAAAATCTCGTGGAACTTTGACTCCTTTTGTTTAAACCTACCCAACAGTGGCAATGGCTTCAGCTGACATAATCTCTCCAAGTTTTTCATGCAGTTAATTTTACAATTCAGCAACGTGTAAATCTTCATACTGGGGCAAATGTACCTAAATTCGTTTTAGTGATACCTGTTCGTTGTTTAGGAACAGACGAATTACTCCTTTTATATAGGTGCTTTAAATTTCATCTCTGACCGATTATCACCTTAATTTTTCGTTTTCTTGAGCGACCATCCCCAAAAGCGGCACTTTTAGACTTCTCAAATTTAAGGCATTGAAAAAGGAATTTTTTGCTGTGGTTTTGGTTTAGTTCGACTTGTAAATTTTTGAACGATGATCAGCGTCAATAACTAAAACTGTGATTTCACTATCGATAATTTCACAGATAACGCGATAATTGCCAACTGTGTAACGCCAATAACACCCTAATTCTTTACCCTGTAAAGCCTTACCTGTTTTGCGTGGGTTGTCGTGAGCTAATAATGTCACATTCAAAAATTTTGTAATTCTGTCTCGAATCGGCTTATCAAGTTTCGCTAATTGCTTGATTGCATCGTCTGTGTAATCAATTAACCAATTCATCAAGTAATCTCATGGCATCGTTCATTGAAAGCCTTACGCTTTCGCCTGTTAGCAATCGTGCTTTTGCTTTATCGGCGGCTTCAATATCTGCTTTGTCGTCTAAATCATCAATGAAACTTTGCATTGCCAGTTCTAACACGTTTTCTGGTGCTATTTGTTGCTGTTTTGCAAAGTGCATAACCTGTTGTTCGACGTGTAAAGGTATCGTAATCATTTTGTTTTTACCTTGTTGGTGTAGTTACATTGTATATGGTTTTTCAAATTCAAATTTTGGCTAAGTTTAGGAACAGAAGAATTACTCCTTATTATATGGGTGCTTTAAATTTCATCTCTGACCGATTATCACCTTAATTTTTCGATTTCTTGAGCGACTATCCCAAAAGACACCGTTGTTTCGTAATCTTTCTCGTCAGGTATGACTAAAACGAATTTAGGTACATTTGCCGACTGGTTAGAGTAGTCGATCAGAAAGCAAATAATTCTTGAAGGGTGTTGCAAACATCAATTTGGGTCTCTCTTTCAAGTTCACCTAATTGTTTTATCAGCCTTGTTTTATCAACGGTTCGGAGTTGGTCAAGTAATATCAGTCCATCCTTGCCCTTAAAATGGCATTTTACGCGACTTGGATATGCAAACCCTTTGCTTGTCAT
>CAIRCR010000015.1 GCA_903877065.1 uncultured Pseudomonadota bacterium | reverse complement strand
TGTAACGAATGTATGAAGGGTTGTATTTACCAAAAAACTGACCCTGTGAACATTCCGCAAATCGAAACTAACGTCTTAACCGACGTTTTGTTTATGCCTTACGGGTTTGAAATTTACAGCTTGTTGACACGTTGGAATCCGCTCAATGTCAAACGTCCTGTGATGTTGCCGTACAACGGTAAAAATGCGCTCGTTGTCGGTTTAGGTCCTGCCGGTTATACGATGAGTCATTATTTGCTCAACGAAGGTTTTTCGGTGGCGGGGATTGATGGTTTGAAACTTGAACCTTTACCTGTTGAATTAACGGGCGATGCCGATAATTTGCCTGCGCCAATTGCTGATTTCAAAGACCTTTACGAAGATTTAGACAAACGTATTTTGGCAGGTTTTGGCGGCGTGGCGGAATACGGCATTACCGTGCGTTGGGATAAAAACTTTTTGAAAGTCATGTATTTAATGTTGCTACGTCGTCAAACTTTCCGCGCTTACGGTGGGGTGCGTTTTGGTGGCACATTGACGATTGATGATGCGTGGGAAATGGGCTTTGACCATATTTGTATTGCGTCGGGAGCAGGTCAGCCAACGATTATTGATTTGAAAAACAACCTCATGCGCGGCATTCGCAAAGCGTCTGATTTCTTGATGGCGTTGCAATTAACTGGCGCGGCAAAAGCCTCTTCACTTGCGAATTTACAAGTGCGTTTGCCTGCGGGCGTGATTGGTGGCGGCTTGACGGCAATTGATACCGCAACGGAATTGATGGCGTATTACCCCGTTCAAGTTGAAAAAATTCTGCATCGTTATGAAGTTTTGGCAAAAACTTACGGTGAGCAAACCGTTCGCGCCCGTTATGACAAAGAAGAAATCATCATTTTGGATGAGTTTTTAGCGCACGGAAAAGCGATTGTGGCTGAACGCCAACGTGCAGAAGCCGAAGGCGAATTACCTGATTTTCAACCGTTAGTTGAATCATGGGGCGGCGTAACGTTGTTCTATCGTAAAGGTATCAAAGACGCACCTGCGTATCGTCAAAATCACGAAGAAATCAGTGAAGCCTTAGAAGAAGGCATTGCGTTGGCAGAATTTATGAGTCCAGTCGGTGCGAATGCCGATGAATTTGGGCATTTGGTGTCGGTCAATTTCCAAAATACCCAAACCAAAGCTGATGTGAATGTGTCCTTGCGTAATTTGTACGTTGCGGCGGGAACATCTCCGAATACGATTTACCAAAGCGAATACCCTGACACCTTCGTGATGGATAAATGGTTCTTCCAACGTTACGAACCAGAATTTGAAAATGGTGAAATTAAATTAGTCGCTTCAAACGATGAAAAAATGCCGAAATTAGGCAAACCTGCGCCGCTCACGTCGTATCAAAAAGACGGTAAATTCATCAGTTTCTACGGCGACAATCACCCTGTTTATGCGGGCAACGTCGTGAAAGCAATGGCTAGCGCGAAAAATGGTTATCCGTATGTCGTGAAATTATTTGAGCAAGAATTGGCAAATTTGAATCCTTCGCAACAAATTGAACGTGATGCGGCGGCAAAAAATCTGTTTGCCCGTTTGGATGCAGCTTTCAAAGCGACGATTGTTGAAATCAACCGTTTAACGCCGACGATTATTGAGTTGGTAATTAAATCGACGTTGGCGGCAGAAAAATTTGAAGCGGGTCAATTTTATCGTGTGCAAAATTACGAAGCGTTGGCACCAACGGTTGAAGGCACGGTTTTAGCGGCGGAAGGTTTAGCCTTGACAGGCGCAGAAGTGAACAAAGAAAACGGCACGGTTTCATTGATTGCGCTGGAAATGGGTTCTTCATCACGTTTATGTGCAACGTGGAAAGCTGGCGACCCAGTTGTGTTAATGGGTGTCACAGGCACGCCAACTGAAATTCCAACAAATCAAACGGTGTTGCTCATCGGTGGTGGTTTAGGTAACGCGGTGTTGTTCTCAATCGGCAAAGCCTTACGCGCAGCGGGCAATAAAGTGATTTATTTCGCAGGTTACAATTTGGCACGCGACCGTTTCAAAGTCGAAGACGTGGAAGCTGCCGCAGATGTTGTGATTTGGTCGGTGAATAAAGGTGAAAACGTTGAACCATTTACCGCGAATCGTCCGCAAGATAAAACGTTTGTCGGCAACATTTTGGAAGCGATGATTGCTTACGGCAAAGGCGAATTGGGACAGCAACCGATTTCGCTTGCAGATGTTGACCATTTGATTGTGATTGGTTCGGACAGAATGATGGAAGCGGTCAAACACGCGCGTTTTGATGTGTTGAAACCGTATTTGACCAAAGCGCATCATGCTGTCGGCTCAATCAATTCGCCTATGCAGTGCATGATGAAAGGGATTTGCGCTCAATGTCTGTGTAAGCATATTGACAAAGAAACGGGCAAAGAGTTCTTTGTTTATTCGTGTTACAACCAAGATCAGGATTTGGATAAAGTGGATTTCCCGAACTTGAATGCGCGTCTTAAACAAAACACCGTGCAGGAAAAATTGTCTAATCTTTGGTTGGATTATTTGTTGACGAAGTAAAATTAGAACACCCCAATGGCGTTGGTGCATAAATAAATACTTTTAAAATCATAATCTTGTGTTTATTAAGCGCATCAAAATTGAGTGAAAATCGTTAATTTTCGCCAAAACCAGATGGTTAACATATTGATTTTAAATAATTTTATTTATGCACCAACGCCACAATTACGAATTGTTGATTTTCGTAGGTTTGCAGAATGTAACACGAATTAAAAAGGGAAATTATTTATGACCGAATCCTAAGGCATTGCGATCTTCACGAAATCAACGTATTCAAAAAGTTGGAACACTTCCCGATTTTTAAACAGGTAAAAAATATGAACATCGAACATTATATGCACACCTTAGGACAGCAGGCTAAAGACGTGGCGCGTATTTTAAGTCACACGGAAACGAATTTAAAAAATCAGGCACTCATTAAAATTGCAGATGCACTAAAAGAAAACCAAGCCCATTTAATTGCCGAAAATCAAAAAGATTTAATTGCAGGTAAAGAAAATGGTTTGGATGCCGCCGCGCTTGACCGATTGACACTCACACCAAAAAGCATTCAAGCGATGGTTGATGGACTGATTCAAGTGGCTTCGTTGCCCGACCCGATTGGTGAAATTAGCAATTTAAGTTATCGTCCAAGCGGTATTCAAGTTGGGCAAATGCGCGTGCCACTGGGTGTAATTGGCATTATTTACGAATCGCGTCCCAATGTAACGGTTGATGCGGCGGCGTTGTGTTTAAAATCGGGTAATGCGTGTATTTTGCGCGGTGGCTCGGAGGCGATTTATTCAAATCGTGCCATTGCCGCTTGTGTTACGCAAGGATTGATTGACGCTAACTTGCCATCAACAGCTGTGCAAATTATCGAAACCACCGACCGCGCGGCTGTGGGCGAATTGATTACGATGAAAGAATTTGTTGATGTGATTGTGCCTCGCGGCGGTAAAAGTTTAATTGAACGCATCAGCAAAGAAGCCACAATTCCCGTGATTAAACATTTGGACGGCATTTGCCACGTTTATATCGACGATAAAGCTGACATCAACAAAGCAATTCGCATTGCTGTGAATGCAAAAACACACCGTTATGGCGTATGCAATGCAATGGAAACGTTGTTGGTTGCAGAACGAATTGCACCCGAAATTTTACCGTTACTCGCGGAACAATTTCGCTCAAAAGGTGTTGAATTACGCGGTTGTGCCAAAACTTGCTCGTTGATTCCTGCTGCGTGTATTCGTGCCATCGAAAGTGATTGGCACACCGAATATCTCGCGCCGATTTTGTCGATAAAAATCGTGAATGGCATCGATGAAGCCATGAATCACATTCATCAATACAGTTCTCAACACACTGAAGCCATTGTCACAGAAGATTACACGTTGGCTCGACGTTTTTTGCGTGAAGTTGATTCCAGTTCTGTGATGGTCAATGCGTCAACACGTTTTGCTGACGGTTTTGAGTACGGCTTGGGTGCGGAAATTGGTATCAGCACAGATAAATTACACACGCGTGGCCCAGTTGGACTGAATGGATTAACATCTCTGAAATACATTGTTTTAGGTGATGGGCATATTCGTGCATAAAACTTGTGTCTGGGTTTAAAAATCACTGAACCACAAAAATACAAAAAGCCCCAACTTGCCTCACTGCAAATTGATTGGGGCTTTCGAGTTTTATAAAATCATCAAGCAAAATAGGTTAAAACGACAACCTGTTTTACATGAAAGTTAAATTGTTAATACACTGCTTGTACCAGTCAACATAGTTGCTGCACCGACAAGAACAATCATTGAGTCTGCTGTGCCATCATCGAAAATAACTAAAGTATCAGAACCAGACGCAGAAGATGTGAAGGTACCTGAAGAATACGTTCCCAACCAAGTAAGAACAGTATTTGTAGCTGCAGCAGTGCTATCAGCTGTAATTATTTTAGTTGTTGTTGCCGTAATTGTTGCTCCAGTGTTCAAACCAGTCAGAGTAATCGTATCCTGATCCGTATCGGTGACAGTGATAATGTCAGCCGTAGTCACCGATATGGTTGAACCTGTTACACCAGCGTCTGCACTAGCCGTCCAAGTTGTAGATGCTGCCGCGGTTTCTCCAGTAGCGGTATAAATGTAGTTGTCTATGCCTGTACCACCCGTAATGCTATCAACACCCGCACCACCCGTAATACTATCCGCCCCAGCACCCGCATTGATAGTATCAGCCCCAGCACCCGTAATAATTACGTTACTGCCCGTTGTTGCTGTCACAGTTAATGCTCCAACGTAATTAGTTGCTGTCAAATCACCCAATATCAACGAAACCGTTGCATCGTCCGTGCCTGTCAAGGTAGCGATTTGACCATCAGTCAATGCCGTTGCAACCAACGTATGAGTTCCCGTGATATCTGTCCCAAATGCAACCGTTGACGTTGCAACAGCCGCCAAAGTAGCAGACACATCACCTGTGTAAGCATCGTTGACCGACAAATCACCTTTTAAGCCAGTGATAGTAACAGAGCCTGTCGTGCCAGAAGTGACTGTTAGGGTCGTGTCATCAGCGATAGCCGTTGCAACAACCATAGTGGTTGTTGCAGTGCCAAGAACAAGGGATGTTGCCGCTGTGCCTGTTGTGATTGAGGGTGTTCCGCCAGCTGTTGGCGTAACGGTTAATGTGCCTGTATAACCCGTAGCGACTAAATCACCCAACCCTAATGCCACAGTACCAGAGGCTCCGCTACCTGTTATGGTTAACACATGACCATCGGCTAAAGGTGTTGCATTTTGCGTAATAGTTGGAACAGATGTCCCAAGTGCCAATGAAATGGTCGCCGCATCTTTTACTTCAACAGGGATGGTAGCTCCTGTGCCAGTATTGGTTAAATCAGCCATTAAACCTGTGATAGTGACAACACCTGTCCCCGTTGTCGTCAAGGTTTGACCATCAGCCAATGCCGTTGCCACAATCGCTGTCGCGCCTGTGCTTGAAATAGAACTTGATACGGTGCCTGTCGTAAATTGTCCCGTTGTGCCTGTTCCTGTCACCGTCAATGCACCT
>CAIRCR010000014.1 GCA_903877065.1 uncultured Pseudomonadota bacterium | reverse complement strand
TCATTGCCTTCCAATTCAGTAAATTATGCCGCCTTGTTATACGCAAAATTGCGTGAATTGGACGCGCTCAAATTAGATTTAATTTTGGTCGAACAGCCACCTATAAGTGAAGCGTGGCAAGCTGTTAACGATAGACTTTCAAAAGCAACTAAACCTATTCATGATTGATATTTGGCACAAGGAAATCACGCCCATGCAAAAATCAGAACCTTTTTTACGACAAGTCTTGGCACGTTATATTTCTGAAAATAATTTTATGATTGAGCGTGGCGAATTTGGCAAACCGTATTTGCGTGATTTTCCTGAATTGCATTTTAATGTTTCGCATTCGGGTGAAAAATTATTGATTGCAATTAGTTTTGAGCAAGCCGTTGGAATTGATATTGAAAAAACTAAGCCACGCAAATCATTCGCAGGATTAGTTAAAAAATGTTTCGCAACGTCCGAACAAAATTATTGGTTTGATTTACCTGAAAATGAAAAATTAAGCGTTTTTTACGATTTTTGGACACGCAAAGAATCTGTTGTAAAAGGCATTGGACGCGGCATTGCTTTGGGATTAAATCGTTGTGAAATCGACATAAATCAGCCAAACAATTTTTTGAAGTTACCCATTTCTGAAAACTGGCACACGCAATCGTTGAAAATTTCACCTGATTATTGCGCCGCGATTGCAACACGCCGTGTAAACGCAACCTTAAAATTTTGTTCATTGTGAGATGACTATGTTTAAAACTGAAATTCAAAACCTGCCGCAATTTTTACAAAATACCGTTGATTTAAAGCAATGGTCAGAAAAATTAGCGGCTGTCAATTTGCCCGAAAACTTTGCCGAAGCGATGGTAAAAGTTTGGGTAATGAGTGAATTTGTAGCCCAAAATTGTGAGCGTCACCCTGAAATTTTGATTGGATTGTGTCAGTCGGGCGATTTATTCAAAACTTACGACACAGTGACTTACCGCGAAAAATTGGCGCAAAAAAATATCGAAACGGAAGCGGATTTGATTGTTGTTTTGCGACATTTTCGCCGCAATGAAATGATTCGTTTGGCGTGGCGCGATATTTCGGATTCGGAGGAATTGACCCAAATTTTGCGTGAACTGTCGTGGCTTGCCGAAGCGTGCATTCAAACAGCGTTGAATTTTCTTTATTCTCAAGCGTGTGAAAAACGCGGTACGCCACTTTTAGCCGACGGCACACCACAGCAAATGGTTGTTTTAGGCATGGGAAAATTGGGCGCATATGAACTCAATTATTCGTCTGACATCGATTTGATTTTTGCTTACGCAGAAAACGGTGTTTTGCCTGACCGAAAAGAAACGAGTTACCGGGAATTTTTCACCAAAATTTGTCAAAGTTTGGTACGAGTTTTAGATGAAATTACAGTCGATGGTTTTGTCTTTCGCACAGATATTCGCCTCCGTCCTTTTGGCGACAGCGGTGCGATTATCATGACGTTTGATGGCATGGAAAATTATTACCAAACTCAAGCGCGAGAATGGGAACTTTACGCGATGATTAAAGCACGGCAAGTTGCGGGCGATTTTGAACAAGGCAAAACGCTAATGTCGATGCTCAATAAATTCGTTTATCGTCGATATTTGGATTACGGCGCGTTTGAGGAATTACGCTCACTCAAAGCACAAATTGTCCAAGAATTAAGGCGCAAAGATCGTGTTGATAATGTCAAATTAGGACGTGGCGGCATTCGAGAAATTGAATTTATCGGGCAAGCATTTCAATTGATTCGCGGCGGCAACGAAAAAAGTTTGCAAACTCGCGGCATTTTAGACGTTTTAAGACTGCTTTCAGAACTGGAATTATTAAACCATGAAGACGCAACGCAATTAACGCAGTCGTACCATTTTTTGCGTCGTGTCGAAAATCGAATCCAACAATACCAAGACAAACAAACCCATGATTTACCAACGAATGAAAATGCAAAATTGGCGATGGCTTACGTTTTAAATTTTGCAAATTGGGACGATTTTTTAACGGAATTAAATTTAGTTCGTGACAACGTTCACGCGGTTTTCGACGCGGTTTTTTCAGTTTCAAAACAAGACGACATCGAACAAACTGTCCAGAAAATTTGGAATAATTCTGACGATGAAAGTGAATTACTCGCAAATTTGAGCGAATACGGTTTTAAAAATTGTGCCGAAAGTTGGGCGGCGATTAACAATTTTAAAAATGAGCCAGCGATTCGTCGTTTGAGCAATAAAGGTTTAGGCGTAATCAATCGCTTAATGCCACAAGTCATTGCGACGTTGCAAACTGTTGTCAATCCTGACGAAACATTGAATCGTTTGTTGAATTTATTTACTGCTGTTGCAGGACGCAATGTTTATTTGGCGTTACTGGCTGAAAATCCACAGGCTTTAGCGCAATTATTACGCTTGTCGTCGGCAAGCCCTTGGATTGATGAGTATTTGGCGCGTTATCCCGTTTTATTTGATGAATTACTCGACACACGTTCACTTTATGAGCCGCTGAAAAAACAAGATTTAGACGCGCAGTTAAATCAGCTTGTCGCTCGTATCGACAGCGAAGATCTTGAAGGCTTAATGATTGCGTTACGGCAATTTAAACAGGTGAACGTATTACGAATTGCGGCGGCAGATATTATGGGCGTGATTCCGTTGATGATTGTTAGCGATTATTTAACCTTTTTAGCCGAAAGCATGGTTAATTGTGTGGTCAAAACTTCGTGGCAAATGTTAGTTTCAAAACACGGTTATCCGCCCGAATGCGACGACGAAAAAACGAATTTTACGGTGATTGGTTTCGGTAAATTAGGCGGTTTAGAATTGAGCTACGGTTCGGATTTAGACATTGTTTTTGTCTACGATTGCGAGGATGGTAACGCGATGACAAATGGTGAAAAACCGCTTTCATGTTCACAATTTTATGGGCGTTTAGCACAAAAAATTCGTCATATTTTTGATACTAAATTACTCGCGGGTGAATTGTACGAAATCGATTTACGTTTGCGTCCGCACGGCGATTCGGGCGCGTTAGTCACGCATATCAACATTTACGAATCGTATTTAACGCAACACGCGTGGACGTGGGAATTACAAGCCTTGGTTCGCGCTCGATTTATTGCAGGCGATTTGAATTTGGGACAAGTATTTTCTCAAATAAAGCAACGAGTCTTGTGTTTACCGCGAGATGTTGAAAAACTGAAAACGGAAGTGTGTGAAATGCGCGAAAAAATGCGTGAATCGTTGGCAACGAAATCGGCAGATAAATTTGATTTAAAACAAGGTACGGGTGGCATTGTCGATATTGAATTTATGGTGCAGTTTGGTGTACTTGCAAATGCCGCGCAAATTTCTACGCTTTACACGGACAATGTGCGTTTGCTTGAGAGTTTGCAAGCGCATGGCGTGATTTCTGAAATTGATGCCAAAATATTAAAAAGAATTTATTGCACCTATCGTGATGAAGGGCATAAACGTGTTTTACAAGGCGACAAAATGATTATTGGCGCACAAGAATTTCTCGAATTACGCGAGCAAGTCACACAAATTTGGCAAGCTACGATGTGTTAATTCAAACTTCAAACCTAACTTAAAAACTATGAAAATGATTTCATTACCTCTTTTAGAACGAATTATTCGTGACGCTGGCGAAATTGCGTTAACGTATTTTCGAGATTTAAACCATTTAACGGTCGATAAAAAAAGTCCGCGTGATTTTGTCACTGCCGCAGATTTGGCGGTTGAGAAATTTTTACAAGCAAAACTCAGTGAACATTACCCGCAATACGGTTTTTGGGGCGAAGAAAGTGGTCAATCTAAAAATCAAACCAATCGTTGGATTGTTGATCCGATTGACGGCACACATTCCTTTTCGCGTGGACAATACTATTGGTCGATTAGTGTCGCGCTAGAAATTGACGGTGTCATTGTTGCTGGAGCGGTTTATGCGCCTGCACTTGACGATTATTATTGCGCCTCAAAAGGCTATGGTGCGTGGCGTAACGGTAAAACGATTCATGTTTCTGAAATTGATGATTTAGGAGATGCAATGATTGGCACAGGATTCGCTTGTTTACGTTCGTATTTAGAAAATAATAATTTAGAGCGTTTTTGCCGTGTTGCTCAAGCAACAACAGGTCAGCGTCGTTTAGGTTCGGCGGCGGTTGATATTTGTTTGGTTGCAGACGGACAACTCGATGCGTTTTGGGAGCAAGAGTTGAATTTGTACGACATTGCCGCTGGCGCGTTAATCGCTCAGGAAGCAGGCGCAACAGTAACTGATTTTCAAGGCAATGCAGGAATTTTTCCTAAGCATATTCTGGTCACTAATGGAAAAATTTTTAACCAATTATTGTCACTTATGTGATAATTCGCCCGATTTTTTTAACCACAACCTTTTTAATTTACAGAGAGTAATTTATGTCTAAAAAAGTATTGATTGTTGACGATAGCAAGATTTCAAGAATGTTTATTCGCCAACATATTATCGCAAAACACCCTGATTGGATTCTCAGTGAAGCGGTAACTGGCGAAGATGCAATTGAAAAAATAAATACAGAACAGCCTGATTACTGCACGATGGACATCAATATGCCAGGAATGTTGGGAACAGATGCTGCAAGAGAAATTTTGGCGCAACATCCAGACATTCGTTTGGTCATTTTTTCGGCTAACGTTCAAGAAAGTTATCAAGAAGAAGCGCGTAGCATGGGAACTATTTTAGTTTCAAAGCCAGTGACTGAAAAATCTATTGCTCAAGCACTCGATTACTTTGCAACAGGTGAATAAAAAATGACAACCTTGACTGAACTTAATTTCGATGCGTTAGGCGAAAGCATCAACGTCGGTACGGTGCTTGCGGCACAAGGTTTAAGTGAAATGATTGGCTCAACTGTAGAATTTTCCACGCCTAATGTGGAACTGGTTGAGTTAGACCGTATAAACGCATCAAACTTACGATTAAACGCAGAAAAATTTGGAGTCGTTAGCCAAAAAGCCACGAATGGATTAAATGCTGAAGTCATGCTGCTATTTGCAGAAGAAGATGTGCTACATATCGTAGAAAAAGTGATGCACATAGAAGGCATGGATATTGAAGTGATTCGTGAGCTTGAAGGTGAAGCGATGTGTGAGCTTGGTAATATCATGGTTAACGCCTGCCTATCTTCAATTGCCGATACGTTCCACGCGCCAATTGAAAGTTCGATACCGCAATACGTTTCGCGAACGAGAGAGGGACTTGTTGCTTATATTCGACATGATAAACGTCAAGAATTTTTACTTGCTTCACACGTTGATTTAACGCTCGGTGAACATTCCGTTGCGGGAAAATTGTTCTTTTTGATGAATGCTGCATCTTTAAAATTAAATTGAAATAATGAGTTGTGTTTGAATGTTACTTACGAAAAAGCCGCGTGAAACTAAATTTCAGGCGGCTTTTTATTGAACTTGAGCCACTACAACAAAACCACATCATACTGTTCTTGGTTGTAGCCCATTTCGGAGCGAAATTTAATCAGAACATTTAAAAACGTTTCCAATTCAGACAACATATCCGCTTTTTCGTCGAGCAATAATTCAACAACTTCATTCGATGCAAGCACCAAAATTTGTTGTACTTTGTATTGACGAACTTCTCGAATGATTTCACGAAAAATTTCTAAACAAATTGACTCTGCTGTTTTCAGAACGCCACGCCCATCACACGCAGAACAAGGCTCACACAAAATATGCTCTAAACTTTCTCGTGTTCGTTTTCGTGTCATTTCAACTAATCCCAAAATTGAAACTTCAGTAATTTTAGTTTTTGCATGATCTTTTTCTAAATGCCTATTGAGTGCTTGCAGCACTTGTTGCCTGTGTTCTTCGCTTTTCATATCGATAAAATCAATGATGATAATGCCGCCTAAATTGCGTAAACGCAGTTGCCTTGCAATCGCCTGAGCCGCTTCCAGATTTGTTTTAAAGATGGTTTCTTCTAAATTCCGTCCGCCAACATAACCCCCCGTATTTACGTCAACAGTCGTCATCGATTCAGTTTGATCAAAGACTAAATGTCCGCCTGATTTTAGGTTTACTTTACGCGCTAAGGCTTTTTCAATTTCATCTTCGACGCTATAAATATCGAAAACAGGACATTCGCCAGTGTAATGCTCAATGACAGGAATAATTTCGGGGACAAAAATTTCGGCAAATTCAATTAAACGTACATAAGTTTCTTTGGAATCAACGCGAATACGTTCAATGCCTTCGCGGTATAAATCTCGAAGTGTTCTGACACTTAGCGGTAAATCTTTGTGAATAAATTGTTTTGGTGCTGAAGTTGCAATTTTTGCTCTGATTGACTCCCACAATTTCAACAAAAATTCCATGTCTGCAAGTAAAACGGATTCTTCGACACACTCTGCGGCTGTTCTTGCAATAAAACCACCGCAATCGTTTTCTTGTTTAAATTGCTCTAAACACGCTTTTAATCGAATACGCTCTGCAACGCATTCTATACGCTGAGAAATCCCCGTATTCGTTGAATAAGGCATATAAACTTGGAAGCGAGAGGGAATGGAAATATCGGTTGTTAAACGCGCGCCTTTGCTACCCAAAGGATCTTTAAACACTTGGACAATAATGTGCTGACCTTCACGCAAATAGTGTTCGATATTCGCCGAGCCTTTTTGCTCTAATTCTTTGGAACACAAGTCGGATAAATGCAAAAACGCAGATCGTGGCAAACCAATATCGACAAATGCAGCCTGCATTCCAGGCAATACACGACATACTTCGCCTTTGTAAATGTTGCCAACCAGACCAATTTTGCAACTACGTTCAATAATCAACTCTTGCAGTACACCATTTTCAATTACCGCCACACGAGTTTCTGGCGGTGTCACGTTAATTAAAATTTCTTCACTCATGTCAATAACTCAATGCCTTCACGGGCTAATAATTGTGCGGTTTCAAAAAGAGGTAATCCCATTACGCCAGAAAAACTGCCGTTAATTCGTTCGATAAACAAACTTCCTTGCCCTTGAATTGCGTAGCTTCCTGCTTTATCGAACGGTTCACCGCTACGCCAGTAAGCGTATATGTCGGCATCAGAAAGCGTTTTAAAAGTCACATCAGTGATATTTAAGGCGCAATGTTGATTGCGCCCAGATAAGTGAATTGCAGTAAAAACTTGGTGTGTTTTGCCTGACAATTGGCGCAACATTGTTATGGCATCATTTTCATCTTTGGGTTTTCCCATAATTTGGTCGTTTAAAACGACAGAGGTATCAGCGGCAAGAATGGGTAATTTTGGATTAAATTGCGCGGCACAGGCGGCGGATTTTTCAGCCGCTAAACGTTGAACATAAGCTGCGGGTAATTCATTTTTTAACGGTGTTTCGTCTATCTCTGCTATTTGAACTTTATAACGAACTTTGATTTGTTCAAGCAGTTCTCGACGGCGAGAAGAAGCAGAAGCGAGAATAATTTGCGGCATAACGTACCTGCTGAATAGTTGAATGATTGTCATGTTAATTTAATTTGTGCTGAATTCATAAAGCCTTTGTGGCAATTTATAAATTTTTTAATTAAATTTTTAATTTATGGTTTTGACATGATGGCTAAATTCATGATAAAAATATGCCGTCGTTTGAGGCGACCTCTTCGAAGAAAGAGACCACAAAACTATAATAATTACCGAGGATTTAAAGATGTCTGAAACACAAGAAAAAGATAATTTCTGGCTTTACATTGGTGGATTGATCGTTGCTACAATCATTTTAGTTTTCATGTTGAAAGCTGACGAAACTAAGCATTTGCAAAGCGGCGCAGTGGCTCAAAGCCAAGCGGAAGTTTTCCAAAAAATCGAAAACAAACACCGTAACAGCAATACAAACTAAGTATCGCTTTCAGATATTGAAAGAACGTTTTGTTGTAACTTAGCCCGACTTTCGATTAACTCGACAGTCGGGCTAAGTCGTTTTTGAGAGATTAGTTTTTTAGTTCTAGCCGCGCCAAACGATTTTCCAACTCCTTAATTGTTTTGAGCAATTCAGGTAACTGAGCAATCGCTACTTGTTCACGATAAGCCACACGCTTTTCTTTTGCTGGACTACCAAAAACTTGCGTTTTCGGCGCAACATCATTCGCAACGCCAGCCCGTGCCATAACAATCGCACCTTGTCCGATTTTCACATGATCTGCAATTCCCGCACTCCCCGCCAAAATTGCATAATTTTCAATTGTGCAAGACCCTGAAATTCCCGTTTGACCACAAACAATAACGTGTTGACCGATTTTATTATTGTGTCCAATTTGAACTAAATTATCGATTTTTGTACCGTCACCAATGACGGTATCGCCGAGCGCACCACGATCTACGCAAGTATTTGCACCAATTTCAACATTATCAGCAATTACCACATTTCCAATTTGCGGTACTTTGACGTGTTCACCATTACGAAATTTATAACCAAATCCGTCCGCGCCAATAACTGCACCTGAATGAATAATCACGTTATCACCACAAACACAACCATCGTAAATGACCGCATACGGATAAATACGACAATTTTTTCCGATTTTTACATTTTTACCCAAATAAACACCCGCCAAAATGACACTGTTTTCGCCAATTTCAACGCCATCGTTAAGTACCGAAAATGCACCGATATGGCAACTTTCATGCACAATTGCGCTTTTCGCAATGACTGCCTGAGGTTCAATTGTTGCTGAATAATTTACGTCAGGATGCAACAACGTCACCGCTTTAACAAATGCCATTTCAGGATCTGCACAACGCAATAAAATTAGTGATTCGGGTATATCTTGCACTTCAAAATCGGTGGCAATAAAACACGCCGATGCGTGCGATGTTTGCAAATGTTGACGATAACGAGCCTGTGTGAGTTGCGTTACTTGCCCTGCTTGTGCTGCGGTAATATCGTTTGCAGCAGTAATTATTTGGGCGCAATCACCTGCTTCAATCGTCGCGTCACAAGCCTTTGCTAATTCGTTAATTGTCATTGCCATGTTTGCTTTCTCTTTCGTTTGAATGAATTAAATTACGCTTTTAACGCGCCAATGTCCCGATTGACCACCCGATTTTTCAAGCAATCGCACGCCGTCAATCACCATGCCACGATCGACTGCTTTGCACATATCGTAAATGGTCAACAACGTTATTTGCGTGGCGGTTAATGCTTCCATTTCTACGCCAGTTTGACCGTGTGTTTTTGCGGTAGTTTGGCAACGAATACGTTGATTTTCAGGTTCAGGCGTTAAAATAATTTCAACGTGTGTCAACGGTAACGGATGACAAAGCGGAATTAAATCGGCTGTTTTTTTACTCGCCATAATTCCCGCAATTCGCGCAATGCCAAGCACATCACCTTTTTTGTGTCCGCCTTGTAAAATCATTTCTAACGTCGCCATTTCCAACGCAATAAAACCTTCGGTGATTGCGACGCGCTGCGTAAATGCTTTTTCACCAACATCAACCATGTGGGCTTCACCTGCGGCGTTGAAATGAGTAAATTTTGAACCTTGCATTAGGGTTTAACCGCAGTCATTAACGCATTCACACCAACACGGTGCTTTAAATGAATGTCAAAAAACCCTTCATCTTGTAATTGTTGCAAAGCAATACTTTCGCGCATGATGTGATTTTCAGATTCGTCACCAAATAAATGAATAATCCAATGTTCAAGCAAATCCAGTTTATTTTCTGCAATTAACACACGAAAATAAATGGCTACTTCATCTTGAATCGTGCGTGTATGTTGTGAAATATCATCGAGTGCATAACGATCACCGTTAATAACCTTCCCGCCCGATTTCAAAACACGAAAACTTTCAGTTAAAACATCGGCGCGATAAGTATTTAAAAAATTGTGTAATGTGTACGCTGACGCAATCACATCAACACTTTCGTCGGGAAGGCTTTTTAAGGCGGTGAGTGCGTCATTTTGAGAAAAAGTGAGTTGTCCAGCCGTGACCCACTTTCCAAGATTTTTTTTCGCTTGATTTTGCATTACCGCTTCATTATCAACACTCAAAATTTCTATATTTTCGCTGGCATTGAGCAATGCGAGTGTTGTAATTCCTGTTCCACCGCCTAGTTCGACTATGTTTAATTTTTCAGTTGTGTTTGCCGCGTAATTTTTCAATGTTTCGCCAACTAAATGACTCATTTTTGTTGCGGCGGGGCAAATTAAATTGAGCATATCGTAATCGTGTCCAATGACACCTGAAAATAACGCCTCGTAGTTTTCATTCATTTTGACAACTCCGATTGTTTTGCAGCATAAGTAGCGAGTTGTTCAGGTGTTGCTTCTGCTTGGTAAGATGTTTTCCATTCGTCGTAAGGCATACCGTAAATAACTTCACGCGCTTGTTCGTAATCCAACTCGATGCCATTTTCTTTGGCGGCGGCAACGTACCATTTTGCTAAACAATTACGACAAAAATCCGCTGTAATCATCAGGTCGATATTTTGAATTTCTGTGTGTGATTGCAAATGTGCAATTAAACGTCGAAAGGCGGCGGCTTCTAATTCAGTCTGCTGTTCATGTGTCATGATGTTCTCGTTTGTGGCAATTGGGTGTTTCGAGGCATTCTAGCAGAATTATTCTGCCTATACATTGCGCGGCAAAGATTTTACAATAACGCTCACGTTAGGTATTTCGCCTTAACCGTCAACATTTTATCTCACACTTACCGCGCTATTTCATGATTAAACAACTGGTTGAATTTTTTCCCATCGTACTTTTTTTTATCGCATTTAAACTTTACGATATTTACGTTGCAACGGCAGTCGTGATTGTCGCAACGATTGTGCAAGTTGCTTATGCGTGGTTTACATATCGCAAAGTTGAAACGATGCAGTGGATTACGTTGATTTTAGTGGTTGTCATGGGCGGATTAACGCTGATTTTGCACGATGAACAATTTGTAAAATGGAAATTATCGATTATCGAATGGTTATTTGGTGGTGCGTTTTTGGGTAGCCAATTTATCGGAAAAAAACCGTTCATCGAACGTATGATGTCGAGTCAATTAACGTTACCCGCGTCAATTTGGAAAACGTTAAATTTATGTTGGGCAGGTTTTTTCATTGGTGTTGGCTGTTTAAACGTTTATGTGATGTTCAATTACGACACCAACGATTGGGTGACGTTCAAAACGTTTATCGTACCCAGTTTGATGGCGGCATTCATCGTGGTACAAATGATTTTTCTCTACAAATTTTTACCTGACAGCGAGACTTAAAAATGCTTTATGCAATTATTAGCGAAGATGTGGCTGACAGTTTGGAAAAACGACTTTCTGTGCGCCCTGAACATTTAGCCCGTTTACAAGCCTTGCAAGATGCAGGACGTTTAATTTTAGCAGGTCCTCATCCAGCAATAGATTCTGAAAATTGTGCTGACGCGGGTTTTTCTGGCAGTTTAGTTGTTGCAGAATTTACTTCGCTCGAAGACGCACAACATTTTGCACAGACAGACCCTTATTTTGACGCTGGTGTTTATGCCAACGTTGTTGTTAAACCTTTTAAAAAAATTTTTCCCTTATGAAAGAAACCATAGATTTAATTCGTCACAGTTTAACCACTGCGTTGAAGCCGTCGCTGTTAGAAATTATTGATAACAGTGCCGCTCATGCTGGTCACGCTGGTGCAAAACAAGGCGGTGGACATTACAACGTCACGATTGTGAGTGCCGCATTTGAAAAGAAAACGCTTGTCCAACGTCATCAACTGATTTACGCCGCTCTGGATGAACTGATGAAACACGACATTCACGCGCTGGGCATTAACGCCCTTACTCCCACTGAAGAAACCAAAGGATCAACTAAATGAAAATTAAATTATTCCCTTTACTCATTGCTGGTTTAGCACTTACTGGCTGTGATCAAAAATCTGCAACGACAACCTCTGCAACACCCGCTTCTGTGCCTGCACCCATTGCAACAGCACCTGCGGTAAACAAAGCCGATGCGATTGCGGTTGTAAATGGTCAATATATTCCTAAAGCCGCGTTAGAAGAATTAGAAAGAGACATCGCGCAACGCAGTCACGGTCAAACATTTCCAAAAGAAAAATTGGTTGATGAGTTAATCCAACGCGAATTGTTAATTCAAGATGCAGTACAAAAAAAATTGGATCAAGCACCAGAATTTGTAGCCCGTTTAGCAGATGCGAGAAAAGCGTTATTGTCGCAATCTGATTTACAAAATTTTATTGCCTCAAATCCTGTGACCGATGAAGACGTTAAAAAAGAATACGACAGCAAAGTTGCGGCGGAAAAAGGTATCGAATACAAAGCACGTCATATTTTGGTTAAAACAGAAGCTGAAGCGAAAAAAATTATTACTGATTTAGAAAAAAGCAAAGATTCGGCGGCTGAGTTCACCAAATTCGCAAACAAACTTTCATTAGATGGCAAAGAAGCACAAAACGGCGGCGATTTAGGTTGGTTTTTAGCTGGGCAAATGGTTGCACCTTTTTCTGATGCGGTTGCCGCGTTAGAAGATGGAAAATACACCAAAACACCCGTGCAAACACAATTTGGATACCATGTGATTTTGCGTGAAGAATCGCGTCCACAAACACCACCTCCTTTGGAAGCGGTTAAAGATCAATTAACACCATTCTTGCAACGTCAAAAAATTGAAGCGATGTTGAAAGGTTTGCGTACAGCGGCGAAAGTTGAAATTTTAGTGCCGTTGACCGAAGAAAAACCTGCTGTGGAAACTGCGCCTGCAACCATTGAATCCGTTCAACCGACTGCTGCCGAACCT
>CAIRCR010000013.1 GCA_903877065.1 uncultured Pseudomonadota bacterium | reverse complement strand
TTCTGAAGGGACTACGTTTACTTTGTTATTTCCCGTCGTCGAAAGTCACGAACCCGAATTAGACACGCAAAGACAAGACAATGAAGAAATATTGATTCCTAAAATATCAGACAGAAAGTTAAGGGTGTGTTTTGTTGATGATGAAGAAGATATTTGTGCTTTACGAAAAGAAGAACTGACACAATTTAATTACGAGATTCAAACCTTTGTGAGCAGTTTGAGTGCTTGGGAATATTTTCAAAAAAATCCGTACTTTTTTGATGTCGTTATCACCGATTACGGAATGCCGTTAATCAATGGTTTCGATTTAGCCACCGAGATGTTACTAATCCGCCCAGAGCTACCGATTTTGATTTGCACAGGGTTCAGCGATAAATTAAAAACAGCGGCAGATTTACCCGAAGGAAACACATTTTTATTCAATAAGCCTGTGCGGGGAAAAGTATTAGATAAAACCATTCGAGAGTTCTTTGGAATGTTCTTGCAAGAAAATTCTCAATCAGAGTATTTTTTCCCTAAGCCTTGATAATTCGACGGCAGATAGACCTTTAACGAAATGCACGGTTAATTTTTAAACAAATTAACCGTGCATTTTTTTCGCGTCATTAAATCGTTCTGTGATTAAAGCAATGAGTTGGGCGGCTAATTCTGATTTTTTTGCCATTGCGAGTGTTTTTCGTCCATGTTGCCAAAAGATTTCCAAGGCATTTTCATCACGTTCAAAACCGCCTTCATCACGACCTACCCAATTTGCGGCAATCATGTTTAATTTTTTTTTGGCTAATTTTTCGAGGGCATAATTTTCGAGGTTGTGTGTTTCAGCGGAAAAACCGACGGTAAAAGGTGCATTTTCACAAGCGGCAACATCAGCCAAAATATCGGGGTTTTTTTGCAATGTGAACGTGATGTGTTCTGCATTTTTTTTTATTTTTTCGTCAGCACAAATAACGGGGCGATAATCGACAACCGCCGCAGTGCCAATGAAAATATCGCAGTTTTCCAAATTTGAAAAAACAGCTGCGTGCATTTGTTCAGCGGTTTCAACTTGGACAAAATGACAGTGTTTGGGTGATTGAATGTGCGTCACGCCGCTAATTAACGTGACGTTTGCACCCGCTTGTTGCGCGGCACTGGCTAAGGCATAACCCATTTTTCCAGAGCTACGATTGGTCAAATAACGCACTGGGTCTAAAGGTTCACGGGTTGCACCTGCGGTAATCATGACGTTTAAATTTGCCAACCCTTGCGGCGCGGTTAAATCAGAAATTAAACGCTGACAAATTGTTTCGGGTTCAGCCATTCGTCCCACGCCAATTTCACCACAGGCTTGCTCGCCTGATTCGGGGGCAATGAAATTGATGCCGTGCGTTTGTAACCGTTTCAAATTTGCTTGTGTTGCGCCGTGATGCCACATGACGTGATTCATTGCAGGCGCAAAATAAACAGGGCAAGTGACAGCCAAATAAAGCGTTGAAACTAAATCATCAGCCAAGCCGTGAGCGCATTTTGCCAATGTGTTGGCTGTTGCTGGCGCAATCACAAAAACGTCTGCCCAACGTGCTAATTCAATATGCCCCATTGCATTTTCAGCTTCTGTATCAAGTAATTCAAAATGCACCGCGTGACCAGACAACGCTTGAAAGGCTAACGGTTGCACAAATGCGGTTGCTGATTTTGTCATCACAACACGAACATCAGCACCCTGCTTTTTGAATAAGCGTAACAATTCGAGAGCTTTGTACGCCGCAATGCCACCCGTGACGGCGAGTAAAATTTTACGTTGAAACAGTACCATTTAGCGCGTCAATCGAATTTCGGCTTCACGGTATTTTTTCGCACACTGATCAGCTACTTCAATCGGTAATTCTGGTGCGGGTGCGGTTTTGTTCCAATCCAATGTTTCTAAATAATCGCGCACATATTGTTTATCAAAACTGGGGGGATTGATTCCAACTTTATATTCATCAGCCGCCCAAAAACGTGACGAATCAGGTGTTAAAACTTCATCAATTAAATGCAGTTTTCCTTCGTCATTTACGCCAAATTCAAATTTTGTATCGGCAATAATGATGCCGCGCCCTTTCGCATACGCTGAGGCTTCTTTGTAGAGCTTTAAACTGACATCACGCACTTGATTAGCGATTGATTGACCTAACAACGCCACGATTTGTTCAAATGACACATTTTCATCGTGTTGACCGACGGCGGCTTTCGTTGATGGTGTAAAAATGGGTTCGGGTAATTTTTCGGCTTGTTGCAAACCGTCAGGTAATGAAATACCGCATACTTTTCCTGTCAATTGGTAATCTTTCCAGCCTGAACCAATCAAATACCCACGAACAATGGCTTCAACAGGTAATGGTGTGAGTTTTTTCACGATAATTGCGCGACCTTGAACTTGTAGATATTCTGCCGTGTCGGTCAAAATATCTTCGAGTGGAATGTGCGTTAAATGGTTTGGAATAATGTCGTGTAATTTTGCAAACCAAAAATTCGATACCGTTGTTAACACTCTGCCTTTGTCTGGAATAGGATTGGGCAAAATGACATCAAACGCTGAAAGTCGGTCAGTGGTGACAATCAACATATATTGATCGTCGATGTCATAAATATCGCGGACTTTGCCACGAGCGCGAAGGTGTAACGAGGGTAAATGTGATTCGTATAAAGCGGTTAAAATGGTCATTTTTAAATCCTTATAATCAAAAAAGCCCGCAATAAAACGGGCTTTCTAATCTTAAAATCGTGCAATCAATTAGTTTTTTGCTTTATCTACGATTTGGTTAGCCGCAATCCACGGCATCATCGCACGCAATTTTGCGCCCGTTGTTTCAATCGGATGTTCAGCATTCAATCGACGTTTTGCGGTCATTTCAGGATAGTTTGTTGCGCCTTCCAAAATGAAACGTTTTGCGTATTCGCCGTTACGAATGTTTTTTAACGCTTCGCGCATGGCTTGACGGCTTTCTTCGTTGATAACTTTTGGTCCTGTGACGTATTCGCCGTATTCTGCGTTATTTGAAATTGAGTAATTCATGTTTGCAATGCCGCCTTCAAACATTAAATCCACAATCAATTTCAATTCGTGCAAGCATTCAAAATACGCCATTTCTGGCGCGTAACCCGCTTCAACTAACGTTTCAAAACCCATTTTCACAAGTTCAACTGCACCGCCACATAAAACGGCTTGTTCGCCAAATAAATCGGTTTCACATTCATCACGGAAAGTGGTTTCGATAATGCCGCTGCGTCCGCCACCAATCGCTGACGCGTAAGATAAACAAATTTCTTTTGCTTTGCCTGACGCATTTTGTTCAATTGCGATTAAATCAGGAATACCGCCGCCGCGTACAAATTCTGAACGAACCGTGTGACCTGGTGCTTTTGGCGCAATCATGATGACGTCTAAATCTTTGCGTGGCACGATTTGGTTGAATAAAATCGCAAAACCATGCGCGAATGCTAACGCCGCGCCTTGTTTGATGTTTGGTTCGATAACGTCTTTGTAGAGTGCTGATTGAAATTCGTCAGGCGTTAAAATCATAACGATGTCAGCACTTGCAACAGCGGCTGGAACGTCTAAAACTTTTAAACCGTGTGCTTGTGCTTTTGCAACAGACGTTGAATTTGGACGAATACCAACAACTACGTCAACACCAGAGTCTTTTAAATTCAGCGCGTGTGCGTGACCTTGTGAACCGTAGCCGATAATGGCTACTTTTTTGCCGCGAACGATTGAAAGGTCTGCGTCTTTGTCATAATAAACTTGCATTGTTTTTCCTGTGTTTTATAAAAAATTAAATTAAAAATTTAAAGATGCAACCCTTTTTCACCACGAGAAATCCCCGTCGCGCCAGAGCGCACTACTTCGATAATGCTGTTTTTATCAAGCGTTGCAATGAAGGCATCGAGTTTGTCCGATGTCCCCGTCATTTCGATAACATAAGAAGTTGGCGTAACGTCGATAATTTTTCCGCGAAAAATTTCAACCACACTGCGTAATTCTTCGCGTATCTTGTCGGTAGTTTTTATTTTGACCAACATCAATTCGCGTTCGATATGCACAATATCTTCTAAATCAATCAGTTTTACCACATCAATTAGCTTGTTCAACTGTTTGGTGATTTGTTCAACAACATCTTCACTGCCGCGTGTAACGAGTGTCATGCGTGACAAACTAGGGTCTTCAGTTGGTGCAACGGTAAGCGATTCAATATTATAACCACGCGCCGAAAACAATCCCGCAACCCGTGATAAAGCTCCCGCTTCGTTTTCAATCAAAATAGCAATAACGTGTCGCATTATGACAACTCCCGATCCGTTGTAGTTCCAATCGCCACGCGCAATTTCATGTCGTGATGCGATTTGCCCGATTCAATCATCGGGTAAACATTTTCAGTTCTGTCCGTCAAAATATCTAAAAATACGGTTTTATCTTTCATCGCAAAAGCACGTTCTAAGGCAGGTCGAACATCTTCGGGTTTTTCAATCCGAATTCCAACGTGTCCGTAGGCTTCGGCAAGTTTTACAAAATCAGGAATCGTTTCCATGTACGAATGTGAATAACGACTTTGATACGAAAACTCTTGCCATTGACGAACCATTCCCATGTAACTGTTATTTAAGTTAATAATTTTTATCGGCGTGTTGTATTGCAACGCCGTTGATAATTCTTGAATGCACATTTGAATACTTGCATCGCCTGTCACACAGGCAACGTCTGAATTTTGATGCGCTAATTTCACACCAATGGCGGCGGGCAAACCAAAGCCCATCGTGCCTAAACCGCCCGAATTTATCCAACGACGTGGTTTATCAAAGGGATAATACTGCGCCGCCCACATTTGATGTTGCCCAACATCTGAAGTTACAAACGCATCGCCTTTCGTCACTTCATATAGTTGTTCAATGACAAACTGCGGTTTAATGGCAATGCTTTGGCGATCAAATTCTAAACATTCAATACTGCGCCATTGGTTAATTTGTTGCCACCACATTTCAGATGATTTTTTGTCGATTTTGTATTTCGCATCTTTTAGCCCTTCCAAAATTTGACGAATTACTAATTTCACTTCACCAACAATTGGTACGTCTACTTTCACTGTTTTAGAAATCGATGCAGGATCAATATCGACGTGAATAATTTTTGCGTAAGGACAGAACATATCAAGTTTGCCCGTCACGCGGTCATCAAAACGTGCGCCGATTGCTAAAATCAAATCACTTTCGTGCATTGTCATATTGGCTTCGTAAGTGCCGTGCATTCCAAGCATTCCGATAAATTGTTTATCCGTCGCTGGGAATGCACCTAAGCCCATGAGCGTTTGTGTTACGGGATAACCGAGTAAATGCGCCAATTCAATCAATTCTTGACTGCCTTCACCTAAAACCACGCCGCCACCAGAATAAATGACGGGACGTTGCGCGGTTAAAAGTAATTCAACGGCTTTTTTAATTTGTCCTTTATTTCCAGAAGTTGCTGGATGATACGAACGCATTTCGATTTTTTTCGGATAATGATAAGGCACTTTTACGCTAGGATCGGTAATGTCTTTTGGGATATCAATGACAACAGGACCCGGTCTGCCAGTCGTTGCAATGTGAAAAGCCTTCTTAATTATTTCTGCAATTTTAGTGACATCTTTGACTAAAAAATTATGCTTTACACAAGGACGAGTAATACCAACCATATCAACTTCTTGAAACGCATCGCTACCAATCACAGGCGAAGGCACTTGCCCTGAAAGCACGACTAATGGAATTGAGTCCATATAAGCAGTTGCAATACCTGTAACGGCATTTGTCGCACCAGGTCCTGAAGTGACTAACACCACACCGGGCTTACCTGTTGAACGTGCGTAACCATCGGCGGCGTGCGTTGCGCCTTGTTCGTGCCGAACTAAAATATGTTTGACATCCTCTTGTTGAAATAGCGCGTCGTATAAATGCAGAACCGCACCACCTGGATAACCAAAAATATACTCAACACCTTCGTCTTTAAGACTTTGAATTACAATCTGTGCGCCATTTAGCTCCACATTACCACCCTCTAATAACTGAAATATAACGTTTATGTGTACGATTATAGTTAATTTGCACTCAAAATACTTCACTTTTTCACCTAAATGACACATTGCGAGGTAGCTCGTGTTTCAATTGTGTTGCTTTTTGTAAAACAACATAAATAAAACTCAAGAGGGCATTGCAAATTGACTTAATTGATTTGAAAAGTTTTTATTTGTGTACAAACATCCTGCGATAAGTCGTTACTCAATTTCCAAATCTATTCGATTTTTTAAGATAATTGATGCCCAAAAAAATGCTCGTCAACAAAAGTAAACAAAACACGAGTAATTGACTTTGGAGTTGTTCATCGTAGCTTGTAAATTCAGGATATTTGAGCAACAAAAGTGAAAATACACCCAGCAACCAAACATAAATAATTGAATTTTCATTAGCAACAGCACGTTTCCAACTAAAACTCATACGACGAACAGATGTCGTTATCCCCGAAAATGAAGGAATCCAACGATTCGTTCTTTGGCAATACGCATCAAATTCACCACCAAATTTACTTCGTAAATAATTTTCTTCCGATAAAACAATTGTTTGATAGATAAATAAAAATGCAGGAATAAAAATTGCCACATAAAGCATTGAATTAGCCAAAATTCCCATGCCAATCAATTTGAGATGATTGCCGATATAAAGCGGATTACGGCAATGATTGAAAAGCCCTTCTGTGAATAAAGAAGTTGCGTGAGCTTGTTTATCTTTACCGTCACGCTCAACATCAATTAAACCTATCGTCAGGCAACGAATCCCCTGCCCTAAAACGGTGATGAATAAACCTATTAAAATTAACCAATAATGTTGTTCGGGCGGCAGTAATTGTGGGCTTTGAATGAATAAAGCTAAATATAAGGGAATGAACACCCAGCTTCGGTATTTAAAAAAGAATTGTCCTATTTGAATCATCACTTAAACTTAGCCTTTGATATTTAATGTGTTAAAAAATTGAAATTTGTATGCAGCCCATTTTTAATGGCTTTGCAAAGATAAAGCATTTTAGATTTTGGTACAAATTTAGGGATAACGTGACGTAATTTTATTCACGGCATTTAAATTCCACGGTGCCGTTTCAATTGTACCTTCTAAATGTGCTTCGGTTTTGTCATCAAAATCTGCCAAAAAATCCAAACCCGTTTGTGCTTCAACGGTATCAATGGTTGTGACAAATTGCGACAACGCTTCTTTTCCAGTTACGGTTTGCGGCATGATAAACGCCAATGCAAACGCGGGCTTACTGTCGCTTTCTTCGGTAACGTAAATTTTATAAAAGGCTTTTGGAACATCGATGTGCCACAGTGATGATGATAATTTTTCAGGATTATCACCAAAAATCGCGCCAGTAATGACCCACACTTTGCCAAAATTTTTCGCAAAAAATGAAAGTTCAGCGTCTTCCAAACGTTGCCAAATTTGCTGATTTAACTTCGGGCGTTGTGGACTGATATTTGTCATCAAAAAACTGTCTGCCTGTCCATATTTTCCATAAAGCATACTCATCGCATGATTTGGGGCGTTATGCCCACGGTCAAAACCACTTTTTGTGTAATCGTCATGGCTAACGCGATTCAATGCACGCCAATCGGTTTGAAAATGGCTTGGTCGTTTTAAGTGTGGCGCGTTATCTGGCACTGGCGTGAGCGCGTATTCCACCCACAATGGATTTCCACGCACATCTGAATAACCCACAATAAATCCATTATTGCGAAGTGTGCGAAACCAAGTATTTTTGTTAAATGTCGAAATTGCTTGTGGACTGCCTTGATAAAGTAAAGCAGGACGCGCAATTAACGTTTCATAACCGTAACCACACAAAATCAAGATGAGTATTGGTATTGTGACACGCGGATAGGTTTGAATTAACCGACATCCAGCGAGAAAAAAATTTAACGTTTTATTCATGATTTTTAGAGGTTTTTTATCGTTTCGTCGCCGCTGATATTCTTAATTTTCAAACGCTTGGGGTGTTTGTCGTTCAAAATTTATCGCTCCAAAAATGTTTTCTTTCTTACGAGAAGCCCCTGCTCTCATTTTAATCGATTATTAACCGAATCTCATAACCCGCAAATTTACGCACGTTCAAAACGCCATTATCAAAAATAAGATATTGTCCTTTAATACCTTGCAACACACCTGAAATCAGAGGGGTTTTATCGAAATTTAATGCACTAATTTTTAAAGGAACAACATCTATTGGATAAATTAAATCAACAATTTGTGCATTGTTTAAAAATTCAATTTCATCTTGATTTTTTTGCACTAAAACGTCTAGTTCGTTTGCACAAATGGCTAATAATTTATCTCGTTCAGCAATTAAATTTAACGGTTCAATTTTGTGTTTGAGCATTCGTTGCCATTGCGTTTTGTCGCTAACGTGTTTGGCAATAAGCGTTTCAATTTGCCCCGAAAGACGACGCGAATTTACTTTAAAAATAGGTAACGCTTGAATTGCACCTTGATCAATCCAGCGGGTTGGAATTTGGGTGTGCCGGGTAATTCCCACTTTTAAACCGCTGGTATTTGCCAAATAAACAATGTGTGATTGAAAACAAAATTTTTCCGCCCAAGCATTATCGCGGCACGTTCCAGCGGCGTGATGACAGGTTTCTGGTTTCATCATGCACAAATCACATTGTGCCAAGCGACTAAAACACGGATAACAATAACCTTGATTAAAACTTTTTTTCATCGGCATATTGCAATGCAAGCAATATAAATTTTTAGTGTGCTGCAACGTCACAACTTTTCCAAAAAAATTGTTGAGTGGTACACGTTGATGATTTAAAACTAATTCATAACGAATTGGCGCATCATGAAATGTTGCCATTTTTTCTAATCGACCCTGCATTTGTTTCCTCGCTAAAAAGCACAAGATAAGTCTGGTATAATCGAAACGTTCATCAATAAAACCTTAAAAAAGAGAATAATTATGTCACTAATGCAAGTGCCATCAGGCAAAAATTTACCAAACGATATTAACGTCATCATTGAAATTCCCGCATACAGCGATCCTGTAAAATACGAAGTGGATAAAGAAACTGGCATATTAACAGTGGATCGATTTCTGGGAACAGCAATGCAATATCCAACTAATTACGGCTACGTCCCAAACACACTTTCAGATGATGGCGATCCCGTTGATGTTTTAGTGATTGCGCCAGCACCTTTATTGAGCGGTTGTGTGGTGAGATGTCGTCCGATTGGCATATTGAAAATGACCGATGAAGCAGGTGAAGATGGCAAAGTTTTAGCAGTGCCTGTTGATAAACTCACGCCGTTTTACAAAAAAGTCCAAAGCTACGAAGATATTCCTGAAATTACACTTGTAAAAATCGCCCACTTTTTTGAGCATTACAAAGATTTAGAGCAAGGAAAATGGGTAAAAATTGAAGGCTGGTTTGGTATCGAGGAAGCAAAAAAAGAAATTATGGACAGCCTTGCACGCTATAACGCTGAGGCAAAATAAGAGACCTATTTCAAGGTGAAAGGTTTTAAATACCTTTCACCTTTTTTAATTAGCTCGTGTAAAAAATCTTTAAAACTTCCAAACGACTAATGCTTGCGGCAAACTTTCATTTAAACCTTTGATGCCGTATTTATTTTCCCAATACTGATATTCAACCCCAGCGTAAATATGCCCTGTTTCACCAACTAAATCGCCAATATCTAAGCGTAATTGCGGTTGAGACAAAATGGTAAATGCCGAACCG
>CAIRCR010000012.1 GCA_903877065.1 uncultured Pseudomonadota bacterium | reverse complement strand
GCCCAGTACTTCAACAAACAAAAATGCCCAATATAGTGTAGAAAATTCATGTGAGGTTAATTTTGAGCTAAATAATGCTCAAATGCTTGATAATTATAAATTAGAAGAATTAAACTCTTCAGAAGACGAAGACGAAGACGAAGACGAAGACGAAGACGAAGACGAAGACGAAGACGAAGACGAAGGAAATTTTGGTTGGCAAAATGAATACGAGACACCGCTTAATTTAAACTTTAAATATGATAAGAACAACATTGTTAACTATTTATATGTTTACGATATCGGCTTTGAAGAAACCTTGGCAAATGCAAAAAGATGCCAAAGACTTAAAAATGGCGACTGGAGCTCTTTTTATTACACTATAGAATCCGAAAAAAGCCCTTTTAAAATCAAAGAACCCTCCGAACAATCCACAGGCTTTAAAATCCCTCCCCCACCTGAGCCACTTCAATTCAATGTTGAACGCGTTGCAGAAATAAAAACTGAATCTAAAAAAATATCAGTAATAGTCAATGAAATCTACGAGCAGGAAGATAATATTTCAGCCATAAACAATACACCAGATTCAAAAACAACATCTGAAACCAAGTTCAATTTAGATAAAGTATATATTGAAATTGTTGAAACATTGGTAACACGCCCCAAATGGGATAAGCAGGAGTTACAAAGCTTGGTAAACGGCGTAATGCTTGATGGTGCACTTGAACATATTAACGACGCATTCTTTGATTATTGCAACAAAGATTTTATTGAAGGCGATGATTTAATTGAAATTAATATAGAACTTTATGAGGAATTTTTTAAATGACAGTGATTCGCCCGAAAGACCGCGACATAATTATTCAATCGCTGCGAAGTGGTGTTGTGCCAAGTCGCGGATTACAGCATATTCAAGTGGGTCGCAATCGTGAAACAGAAGAATTTTTGAGAGATTTAGATCGCATTGCTGATGGAGGATCGACCTTTCGCTTAATTACAGGCGAATATGGAGCAGGAAAAACCTTTTTTTTGAGTTTAGTTCGTGCAGTGGCATTGGAGAAAAAACTGGTGACGGTTCATGCAGATTTGAATCCAGATAGACGATTGCAATCAACTAACGGGCAGGCGCGTTCTCTATATTCAGAATTAATGCGGAATCTTTCTACACGGATGAAACCCGATGGGGGTGCATTAGCTGGCGTGTTGGAGAAATTTATTTCTACAACAATCAACGATGCTAAACATGAAGGTATTGGTGAAGGTCGTGCACTTTTACAAAAATTAGAACATTTAACTGAAATGGTGAATGGTTACGATTTTGCCACTGTCGTGAGTACCTATTGGCAAGGCTTTGAAAATGGTAATGAGCAATTAAAAACGGATGCACTGCGTTGGTTACGTGGTGAGTTCGCTACAAAAACAGAAGCAAAGTTGGCTTTAGGTGTTCGAAGCATTATTAGCGATGCGTCATTTTACGATCAATTAAAATTGATGGGACGCTTTATGCGTTTGGCTGGTTATTCTGGGTTGTTGGTCTGTCTTGATGAACTGGTGAATTTATACAAAATTACTAACCCACATTCACGCAATGCGAATTATGAACAAATTTTGCGCATTCTCAATGATTCGCTGCAAGGGACAACAGAAGGGTTAGGTTTTATTCTAGGTGGTACACCTGAATTCGTGACGGATACACGGCGCGGACTATACAGTTATGAGGCGTTGAAATCACGTTTAGCTGAAAATAAATTTGCTAAGAACCATAATCTCGTTGATTTTTCAGGCGCAGTAATTCCGTTAAGTCGTTTTTCACACGATGAATTTTTGGTTTTATTACATAATTTGGTAAATGTTCACGCCAGCGGGGTAGAAGCGAATTATCTAGTACCAGAAGAAGCACTGCAAGCATTTATGCGCCATTGTCATAAACAAATCGGTGACGAAAGTTTTCGATCTCCACGTAATACAATTAAAGAATTTCTTGATTTATTGGCAACACTAGAACAAAACCCACAGGTAAGTTGGGAAGAATTGCTTGGTCATGTCAAAGTGCACAAAGATAGAGGCAAATCGTTGCTTGGTGCGTCGGATGATGAGGATGACGAACTTGTCAGCTTCACACTCTGAGCGAGACTCAAGTAGTTTTTATCTGCTCGATAAACGTATTCAACGGTGGATTTGGGATTCTGAGTGGTCTGAATTAAAAGATATTCAAGAGCAGTCCATTCCGCTTATTTTAGAAGGTAAAAAAGATGTAATATTGGCCGCTCAGACTGCAACAGGTAAAACGGAAGCGGCTTTTTTACCTATTTTGACACGACTGTTGCAAGAGCCTGAAATGGGGAGTGTGCTTTATATTAGTCCACTAAAGGCGTTGATTAACGATCAATGGAATCGTTTAAATAAATTATGTGAAAACCTAGATATTCCTGTCACGCCTTGGCATGGCGATATTAGTGCAACGGAGAAGAGAAAATTTCTTAAATTACAATCAGGTGTCGTTCTGATAACGCCGGAATCACTTGAAGCTATGTTAATGCTTCGTGGTCATCAGATACCAAATATGTTTAAAAATTTGCGTTATATCGTTATTGATGAACTTCATGCGTATATAGGTTCTGAGCGAGGTAAACAACTTCAGTCGCTTATGCACCGAGTTGATATTTCATTGAATCGTACCACGCCACGAATTGCCTTATCTGCCACCTTAGGAGATATGGGAAAAGCGGCGCAATTTTTACGTCCAAAATCAGAAGTGTTAGCGGAAGTTATTGAAAGTAAAAGTGATCCTGCTGAGCTTAGAGTTTTGGTGAAGGGGTATGTGGAAAGTGATTGTGATGATTCAGAAGTTGAGAAAGAAAAATTACAGATTTACGAGCACTTATTTAAAACTCTAAGGGGT
>CAIRCR010000011.1 GCA_903877065.1 uncultured Pseudomonadota bacterium | reverse complement strand
GGAGTTCATATATGAGTTTGTAGCTTGATTTTGACATGAGAACTATTGGATGATTCAATCTGAAAAGCTAAAGGTTGACATATTTTTGGTATTTATGCACCAAAGCCGATTGATAGAGTAAAAACTAGCGAGTATTCTCACTCGACAAATTTAGCGGGCAAGTACAAAGTAAAAATAAATAAAATGAAAGTAAATAACGGTAACCCTGTTGCAAAAAAAGGGATTTTAAAAATTATCGGTGGGCAATGGCGCAGTCGACACATTGATGTCGTCGAAGAAAACGGTCTGCGTCCGACACCAAATCGCGTGCGTGAAACATTATTCAATTGGTTACAGACCTATATGTTTAACAGTCGTTGTTTGGATTTATTTGCAGGCAGTGGTGCATTGAGTTTTGAAGCTGCTTCGCGGGGTGCAAAATTTGTTGTGCAAATTGAAAACAATGCGGCTGCGTGTCGTGCTTTACAAAAAAATGCGGAAAAATTAGCCGCTTCTCAAATTCAATTAGTTCAATTCGATGCAACCCATTTTTTAGAAAAAATGCAGCCATATCAATTCGATGTGGTTTTTATTGATCCACCGTTTGGGTTAGATTTAGTCACCAAATGTTGTGAATTACTTGAAAAAAATAATTGGCTTGCCCCTTATGCGAAAATTTACATCGAAACTGAAACGAATTTGACACTCGAGCATTTACCCGAAAGCTGGCAGTTATTAAAAAGTAAAACAGCTGGCGCGGTGGCTTATCGGTTATTTGAAGTTCAATCTCTGCATGACTAATTCAAAAAAGTTTCAAATCCACTTTTTAATTTGTGTTTTATCAGGTTTTGTATTTTAACGCTATAATTCTGCATTCTTAAAAACCGCCCACTTATTATCGTTACCGAGGACTCTTTTCTATGACGCAAAACACCACTCATTTTGGCTTTAAACAAGTCGCCACCGAAGATAAAGTCAAATTAGTTCGCGGCGTTTTTGATTCGGTAGCAGGACGCTACGACATTATGAATGACTTGATGTCGATGGGCGTTCATCGCATTTGGAAGCGAATTGCCGTTGATCTAAGCCAAGTTCGCGCAGGTTACAGCGTCTTGGATTTAGCTGGCGGGACAGGCGATTTAACGACTCTGTTTAATCAACAAGTCGGCGAGACGGGGCAAGTTGTTTTAGCAGACATCAATGCCGCCATGCTTTGCACGGGTCGAGATCGCTTAATAAATCGCGGATTAACGGGAATCCGTTACGCCCAAGTAAACGCTGAATGTTTGCCGTTTGCTGACAATACGTTTGATTGTGTTTGTATCGGTTTTGGCTTGCGTAACGTGACTGATAAATTGGCGGCATTGAAATCCATGCACCGTGTTTTAAAGCCAGGCGGTTGCGTGGTTGTGTTGGAATTTTCTCACCCAATCGATCCGATTACCGAAAAATTTTATGACTTTTATTCATTCAAACTTTTACCAAAAATCGGAAAATTTATCGCTAAAGACGAACAAAGTTACCGCTATTTGGCGGAATCTATTCGGATGCACCCCAAACAAGACGAATTAAAAAAGATGATGGAAGAAGCGGGTTTAGAACGATGTAACTTTTACAACATGACACAAGGCATTGTTGCCGTTCATCGCGGTTATAAAATTTAGTCATGTTAAGATTTTTAGAAAATATTTTTCGCGCAGGACAAGTCTGGCACGCTGAAACACTGGCAACGTTGCAACTTAACACGGTGGAATTTTTACAAGAAGAAACCCGCGATTTACCCGCGACCGCTGAAACTGAATTGTTTTACGCTCAAATTAAGCAATTAAATGATAACGCGCTGGCTTTGGCTGAAAAACTCAATCAATTAACCGATCGAACTACGCAAGGAAAACTGACATGATTATTGGACAAATTGAATCTTACGACAGTGAAAAAAAAATTGGCATTGTTAAAAGCCAAGATGATTTTTTTGAGTTTGATGCAAATAGTTGGACATCTACGTTGTTGCCCGAACAAGGCGATGAAGTGACGTTTGATATCAATGACGGTGCTGTTGCAAATATGCGTTTAGTTGCCGAAACCATGAAACCTGCTGAAGCGGTGAAACGTAAATTGACCGCAACTTTGCTGGCATTATTTTTTGGATTTGCGGGCGCACATCGCTTTTATTTGGGTTATTACAAAATGGGATTAGCCCAAATTATCGTCACTGCACTGACTCAAGGTTATGGCGTGTTGTGGGGATTTATTGAAGCTGTGTTACTTTTTGCTGGACACATCAATAAAGATTCCAAAAATCGCCCCCTAAAATAAAAACAAAAATAACGAACATAAAAAAAGCGAGGTTGAATTTAAATATTCAACCTCGCTTTTGAGTTAATACAAACTCACAACATTAACACACGTTTTAGAATCTATTTCGTGCGTACATTTGTTGCAGTCAAGCCTTTAGGACCTGTTTCAACGTCAAATGAGACAGAATCGCCTTCATTTAAAGTTTTAAAACCATCGCCTTGAATTACAGAGTGATGAACGAAAACGTCTTCACCACCATCTGTAGGTGCGATAAAACCAAAACCTTTCGTATTGTTAAACCACTTAACTGTACCTGTTGCCATTTTGAAACTCCTAAAACTAAAAAATTACGGTTACACAGAAACCTACAACATTGATAACCAGACAACCTACAACTAGGAATCTCTTAACTCAACAGCTGTTTTCTGACGAGGGTGCATTGTAGCTGTTTTTTGGAATTAAAGTTGCTTTTCTTTAGACTAAGGGGTGATTAAAATTTAAGGCATATCGAAGATAAATTAAGTACATGAAAATCGTTGTGGCTGATTAAAATTAAAAATTGAAATTTTATTAAAAGCCGCCGACATCTGTGAGTACAAAAGGTGTTCTATTCTTCAAACAGTTAGTTAGCGCAAGCGTACTTTGAATTATGTTAGTTAAAACATCATAAACTAAACTTTTTTCTATATTCGAGGATTTAACATGGCTACAACAGCTGCAACAGTGACAAAAATTACGAATACAACCGATATTTCAGCAATAAACACGGTCGATTTTGCAAAATTAACCACCGCTGATTTAGCGATAATGACTACAGCTCAAGTCGCAACATTAACAGCTGATCAGATTGCCTCTTTAACAGCAACGACCTTCCCTGCTCTTGCTCCGAAAATCGCTAGTTTTCCTGCCGCCGCAATTTCTAGTCTTTCAAAAACGGTTGTACCGTTAATTCCAGTTAAATCGTTGACGACCGAAGAAGTTGTCTCGTTGACAACTGACCAGTTCTCGGCATTGACAAGCACCCAAATTACGGCATTCAGCAAAACACAATATGCCGTTGTGGATAGCAACCATTTCAGCGCGTTGTCAGCGAATGCTTTTAGTGCATTACCCGTCAAACTGTTGTCAGCGGAAGGTTTTGCTTCTTTATCAACAGACCAAATTATAAAGTTAACCTCAACTCAAATCGCCGCGTTAACAACAACTCAATGGGCGGGCTTAACGGCTGATCAAGCAAATTCATTGCTTCCAACTCAAGCCAATTCACTTAAAACATTGGATGTATTTGATGCGACCATCATTCCAAGTTTAAGTAATAAATTCATTGCCGCAATTCAACCGAAATTATTTGCAACATTGGCAACAGATAAAATTGCCGCAATCACACCAGAACAAACGCCTGCAATCACAGCACAGCAAATTAAAGCATTGAATGCCGCACAAATTGCAAGTATCGCCTCAGCAGACGTACCTACATTAACGACGCAAGCATTGAGTGGTTTAACGAAAACTAACATTGGGGGTTTGACACTAACCAATTTAACTGGCGACGGTCAATTTGCCGCATTGAAACCCGATCAAATTGCAGCATTGCCAACGACTTCATTGGCTGTACTCAGTTCAGACGCGGCAAAGTATTTAAATCTTGCGGTGATGAGTGCCTTAACATCAACACAAGTTTCTTCAATTACTTCAGCGGCAATTTCTGCCATCGATCCATTTGCAATTTCAGGCATTAGTTCTTTGGGCATTAAAGGTTTAACTATCGCACAAATTCCAGCTTTAACAGTTGAACAAGTTAATGCTTTAAATCCACTTCAAACCAAAGCATTTAGCTCAACACAAATTGCCGCATTTGAATCAGAAGATGTAATTGCTTTAAGTCCTCAAGCACTTAAAGCAATTACAACTACCGCGATTTCCTCATTAGCTTCATCGGCATTTGCGTCAATGACAGCCGATCAAATCGGTCAAATGACACCCGCGCAATTTGACGTGTTAAGCACCTCTCAATTGTCGTTAATAGGTGCAGATCAAGCGGGCGCAATGACAGCGGCTCAAGTTGCTAAATTAGATTCAGTGCAAGTCGCTTCTTTAACAACCGTTGCGCTTGCCGCTATTCAACCTTATGCGATAAAAGGTTTGAATATGTTAAAACTCGATTCAACAGATATTTCGATTTTAACGGCTGAACAAGCTCCCTTCATGATAGGGACAACTTTACAATTAGCCAGTTTAAGTTCCACTCAATCCGCTGGCTTGAAAGCGGACGTAATTGAAGCAATGAAAGGCACGACGTTTAAAGGTTTGACCACTGCGGGCATTGATGGTTTGACAACGTCTGCGGTTGCAGGAATTACGCCTGCTGAATTAGCCGCCATGACAACAACGCAACTTGAATCTTTTTCACTTTCTCAAGTCGGTGCTTTCAACGGTGATGCGTTGGCTTTCTTAAATTCAAAAGGTTACGTCACGTTAACCGCTTCAGATACCAGCACAAGTAGCGGCGGTATTGAAACATCGACAACCATTACCATTCCAACGACAAGTTCATCTTATGTAATTACAGCTGGCAAAACGTCTGTCAGTATCACTGGCGGCACCTCAGCAGACAGCATTACTGGCGGTACTGGTAACGACACACTTTCTGGTGGTGCGGACACGACAACAGACACCATCATTGGCGGGGCTGGAAATGACAGTATCACATTCGTCACAACCGCTGACAGCATCAACGGTGGTGATGGTAATGATATTTTAACGGTTTCAGTGACTGTTTCAGGTATGGCGGACGCAAATCTTGTCGGTGTGGAAAAAATTACAGTTTCAGGTGCGAGTGCCAACTTTGAGTTACAAACAGAAAATTTAATCATTACTTCGGGTTCGGCTGCCATGACAATTACAGGCGGCTCGGGTTCTGATTCAATCACAGGTGGCTCGGGTTCTGATTCGTTGGTCGGTGGTTCTGGTTCCGATACGCTTACCTCTGCGACAGGTAATGACACTTTGACGGGCGGTGCTGATGCCGATACGTTTGTTGTTATTGATTCGTCAGGTAGTGACACGATTACCGATTATGGTTACGGCACAGACATCATCACAGGCGCGTATTCAAGCAAAGGCACGTTAAAAGTCACTTTTGACACCACAAATGCCGATGCAATGGCTTTAGATTTATCAACGGTCTTAGGTGCATCAGGCATCACAAGTATTACTGGTGGAACAGGTGCAGATACGATTACAGGCGGTTCGGGTGCGGATACGATTACGGGCGGTTCGGGTGATAGTTTAAGCGGTGGCGCAGGTAGTGATTTTTTTGTCATGTCAACGGCAGCCGTTACCGCAGCAACAATTGTTGGTGGTTCTGGTGTAGATGTTATTACTTTAGGAAATTACGCAAATACAGTGACCATTTCTGACATTGACGGAATTTCTGTTACGGGCGGTTCATTGATTGATGATTTAACTTTTACAGCATTGGTCACGGGAACAACGGTAAAAAGTGGTACTGGAAAAGACCTGATTACATTGGGTAATTTTGCCAATACCATCACAATCAATGACAGTGACGGTTTAGTTTCTGTTGATGGCGGTACAAGTATTGACACGCTTATCTTTACAGCAGCTCTTGCTTCGGGTGCTTCTATTTCTTCGGGCGCGGGTGCAGATGTCGTCACGTTGCTTTCATCGGTTGCTAACACGGTTAGCATTTCAGATAGCGATGGCAAAATTTCTGTTACGGGTGGTTCATTAGTCGATACATTGACCTTTACCGATGGTCTTGCCAGTGGTGCAACCATAAATTCAGGTTCAGGCTCTGATGTGATTACGTTATACAGTGGCTCTGCCAATACCGTAACGATTACTGACGTTGATGGATTAGTTGCAGTAACGGGTGGTACAGGTATTGATTTATTAACATTTACAGCCGCTCTTGCTGCCAATTCATCAATTACGGCGGGTTCAGGTACTGACATTGTTTCGTTACTTAGCACTGTTGCTAATACTGTAAGCATTGCCGACGATGACGGTTTACTTTCGGTCACAGGTGGTTCGTTAATTGATACATTGACCTTTACGACCGCACTGAGTGGCGGAACGATTAATTCAGGTTCAGGTGCTGATGTTATTAGTTTTACGACCGTCACAGCGGCGAATACGGTCACGATTACAGATTCGGATTATTCCGTTTCTATTGTGGGTGGATCGGGGATTGATACGTTAACCTTCACCGCTGCTTTACTGACTGCGACCATTAACTCTGGCTCAGGGGCAGACATTGTTACATTAGTCACTTCAGCGGCAAATACCGTTAGCTTTAATGATATAGATGGCAAAATTTCTGTTACGGGTGGATCGGGGATTGATAAATTAACTTTTACAAGCACTTACGGACTTGTTTCGGGGGCTTCAATTACGTCTGGTTCGGGCGCGGATATTATTACACTCAATTATGCCAGTGGTAACACGGTAACTATCAATGATACAGACGGCTTACTAACAGTGACTGGTGCTGGGGGTGCTGATTTGATTACCTTAACAACAGCGGCTGTCAGTG
>CAIRCR010000010.1 GCA_903877065.1 uncultured Pseudomonadota bacterium | reverse complement strand
TGCTGTTTCCACCAGAATTTGAATCTCCCCAAGTGACCACAGAACCATCGGCACGAATGGCGGCAAACGAATAAGAATTTGATGCAATTGAAGTCACATCAACCGTGCCATCGAGTTGTTTCGCGACGGCACTGCTGTCACTGCCATAAGTTGAATCTCCCCAAGTGACCACAGAACCATCGGCGCGAATGGCGGCAAACGCTCTATCTGTTGAGGCAACTGATTTCACATCGACTGTGCCATCGAGTTTTTTCAATGTTGCAGCATCAATCGATTGATTTCCCAAAGGAATCACAGAACCATCGTTACGCAACGCCACAAAATTGCTGGAATTTGAATAAATTTGCGTGGCATCGATGGTGCCGTTGAGTGAATCGGGAACGGTTGCATTTTGTCCCCACGCGACAACTGAACCGTCTGATTTAATTGCCGCAAAGCCGTAATAGTTCAAAGTTTCGCTGTTGGTGCGGTAAGGCACTGATTTTTGCGTGGGTGTTGAAGTTAGTGAACCGCCAGCAATGGTTTTTGTGGTGGTTGTTTTTGAATCTGCCATGTTGTTCTCCTAAAAATTAAAATAAAAAAATAAAAACGCTGTGATAAAAACTTTGGAGCAATAAAAAACCCGCTTGTGCAGAATGCACTTACGGGTTTTAGTTATTTGTCTTGAATAAATTTAAAACAAAGAAGTGGTTGACACTCGTTAAAATGCCACAATAATTTTTTGACTGACTGACTGACTGACTGACTGACTGACTGACTGACTGACTGACTGACTGACTATTTAACATCGTTGACTTAGATTTGGATGGTTTTTGGAATTGTAGTCATGTTTGTCATAATTACCAAACCTTAGCGGTAAATTTTTCATCATTTGCTAATTCTAAATGCTCACCATCTTGAGCTTCGTTAACATCATCTATTCTTAAATCTACCACCATGTTTTACCAGTTGAAAGAAACCAACCATTCGGTTCTTATCAACCGCTATCTTATGTTTATCATTTTTAAATTATGTAAAACCCTTTATTTTTCAGTGTGATAAATGTTTATTATTAACTGGCACATCTTTCGCTATTAAGTTTTGAAAATATCAAAATATATCGAGGGTTTTATGAGCAGTAACACACAAGCAATGCCTTTTACTGGATTAGTCGGTTTAAAAGCACATTGGCGTAATGATTTATTATCAGGTTTTCTAGTTTTCCTTATTGCACTGCCATTGTGTTTAGGTATTTCAATGGCTTCAGGTTTTCCACCGTCAGCTGGAATTATCACTGCGATTATTGGTGGCATGGTGGTTTCACGTTGTAATGGTTCATTTATGACAATCAATGGTCCAGCGGCGGGACTAATTGTTGTTGTTTATGATGCCGTTCAAAGTCTTGGCGAAGGCGATGCAATGGCAGGTTATCGCTATGCACTCGCTGCAATTGTTGTTGCAAGTGTGATTCAAATTCTGCTAGGTGTTTTCAAAGCAGGACGTTTAAGTTCATTTTTTCCAGCCTCAGTTGTTCATGGAATGCTTGCCGCTATCGGTATCATCATCATGGCAAAACAAATTCATGTTGTTTTGGGCGTTACGCCAGAAAAAGGCAGTTTGATTTCAACGATTGCCCAAATTCCACACAGTTTTGCGAATTTAAATCTTGAAATTGCCATTATTGGTTTTTCTGGTTTGGTGATTTTAATTATCTGGTCATTGTTACAAAACAAAACCTTAAAAATGATTCCTGCGCCATTGCTGGTTGTATTGATGGGAATGTTTTTTTCACATTATTTTGATTTAGAACATCAGCATATTTATTTGTTACATCCCGATCACCCTTATATGCAACCTGAACATCTTGATTCAGATGAGGTGGGGCCAAAATTTTTAGTCGCTATTTCTGAAAATTTCACTTCGAGTTTTTATTTCCCTGATTTTGGTAAATTGTTTACGTTGGAATTTTGGGAAGCGGTTGTTGCAATTGCGTTAGTTGGCAGTTTAGAAAGTTTATTAAGTGCAATGGCAGTTGATAAATTAGACCCTTACAAACGTCATTCAAATTTAAACAAAGATTTAACTGCCGTTGGCGTTGGTAATTTAGTTGCGGGTTCAATTGGTGGTTTGCCAATGATTGCAGAAATCGTTCGGAGTTCAGCGAACGTCAACAACGGTGCAAAAACCCAATGGGCAAACTTTTTTCATGGTTCATTTTTGTTAATTTTTGTCGTTTTTTTCCCGCATTTAATTCATAGCATTCCATTAGCCGCGCTTGCGTCATTATTAGTTTTCACTGGTTTTCGTTTAGCGTCACCACGCGAATTTGCTAACGTGATGGGTATCGGTAAAGAGCAATTATTTATTTTTATTGCAACCATTATTGGCGTAATTGCGACCGATTTGTTAGTTGGTGTTGCGATTGGAATTTTAGTCAAACTTGCTATTCACTTATTGCATGGTGCAAAACCCAACAACTTATTCAAAATTCGTTTTACACAAACCGCACAAGCGGACGGCTCAATTTTGATTCACATCGAAGGCGCGGCAATTTTCTCGAATTTTTTAACGTTAAAAGAAGCATTGTCACAAATCGAAGGTGGCAAAACGTTAATTTTTGAAAAAAGCGCGGTGACGTTAATTGACCATACCGTGATGGAATTTTTCCATGAATTTCAACACGATTACGAATCACACGGTGGGCATTGTGAATTTCAAGGTTTAGACGCACACGAATCGTTTTCAGATCATCCGTTAGCGGCACGTCGGATTAAAGCGTAATTTTACAATCCATTGGGGAATCCCATGATTTTACATTTGGCTTACAGCGCAGTATTGCTAAGTTTAGCCTCAGCAGTATTCGCGTTATTACAAACTCGATTCAACGCCTTGGTATTTTTATTTCTTGGTTTATCGGGCGCATTTGCAATCGCGGCTGGTGTTGGTGAATTGCTAGACCAAACGGTACTTATAGACAAGATTCCTTTAGGTTTGCCTTGGCAAGCGTGGCACATTCGTTTTGATGGTTTATCGGCTTTTTTCCTTTTGATTATTGGCATTGCGGTGTTTGTGGTCAGTTTTTACGCACCAAATTACACAATGAATGAACAAAAAGACCCACAAAGTTTTGCTGTTTTAAGTTTATTCACAGGGCTTTTTATTGCGGGAATGATGCTGGTTTTACTCGCAGATGATGCGTTTATGTTCATGATTGCATGGGAACTGATGTCAGTGGCGAGTTATTTTCTAGTCGCATTTAAACATGAAAACTCTGCCAATCGACGGGCGGCGTTCTTATATTTGTTGATGGCAGAAGTGGGCGCGTTGCTGATTATTTTGGCATTCGGCGTTGTGGCTAGTTTTGCAGACGGTTTCACGTTTGATGCGTTGCGAGCCTCAGCAATTCCAACAATCTGGATGAGTATTGCGTTTGGGTTGGCGTTAATGGGTTTTGGCATGAAAGCGGGTTTAGTGCCAATTCATGTTTGGTTGCCAGAAGCACACCCTGTCGCACCATCACACATTTCAGCGTTGATGAGTGGTGTGATGCTAAAAGTCGCGTTGTACGGATTGATTCGTTTTTGTTTCGATTTGTTGCCAGAAGTGCATTGGCAATGGGGAGTCGTTTTGCTAATTATCGGCACAATTTCAGCATTGAGCGGAATTTTATACGCCATGATGCAACAAAATTTGAAACGTTTGCTCGCTTACAGTTCTGTTGAAAACATCGGAATTATTGTGATGGTTTTGGGTTTGAGTATGATTTTCTTAGCCAATAATCATAAAGAACTTGCTGCATTAGGCTTAGTCGCCGCATTGTTTCACGCTTTCAATCACGCGCTGTTTAAAAATTTACTCTTTTTAGGTGCTGGCATGATTCATCATCAAACCCACGAATTAAACATCGATATGCTCGGCGGTTTGATTAAAAAAATGCCTGAAACAAGTGTGTTGTTTTTAATAGGTTGTATGAGCATTTCGTCGTTGCCACTGTTTAATGGTTTTGTTTCAGAGTGGCTTGCGTTTCAAACGGCTTTGCAAGTTGATGTTTTAGATAACGGTGTTTTACGAAGCATGATTCCTGTTTCTGCGGCGGCATTAGCTTTAACGGCGGCACTTGCTGCCGCGTGTTTTGTAAAAGTATTTGGCTTGATTTTCTTAGGCGTACCACGTTCACGTCATGCTGAAAAAGCAAAAGAAATAGACAGTTTCAGCATGATGATTGCACCTGTGATTTTAGCAACGTTTTGTTTTTTCTTCGGGATTTTTCCCAGCGTGATTTTGGATTTACTCAGCGGCGTGACCAGTCACATTATCGATGCAACGTTACCACAAACGTCTGTTTTAACGCCGCTTTGGCTTGCGCCAGTTTCGATGCAACAAGCGTCGTATTCGCCATTTTTGATTTTGATTAGCGTGTTAATCACTGCGTTAGTTCTCTTTTTCTTTTTGCACGGCAAAGGCGCAACAAAAGCGCGAATTGTACCGACTTGGGATTGTGGTTTTGGTGCTTTATCGCCACGAATGCAATACACATCAAACGCATTCACCATGCCATTACGACGCATTTTTGCAACGGCATTTTTGATTGATGAAAAAATTGAAAAAACCATGCGTGAAAATACCAAGCTCAACGTTGCAGAGGTACGTTATTCGCTTCACATTCAAGATCACAGTTGGGTTCATGTTTATCAACCGATTGAACGCGGCGTTAATCGCGTAGCAAAACAAGTCGGACGCATTCAAACAGGAAATATCCGAACCTACATTGGTTATTCACTCGCGACGTTAATTCTTCTACTTTGGGTGGTGAGCTTATGAACTGGGCAATCGCTATTTTACAAACGGTTTTATTTGTCGCACTTGCGCCGTTGTTGGCGGGTTTTCTCAAATTTTGCAAATGTCGTCTGCAAAATCGACGTGCGCCATCGTTTTTGCAACCGTATCGAGATTTGCTCAAATTAACACGCAAACAACCCGTGATTTCTGAAAATGCGTCGTGGTTATTTTACGTCGCGCCGTACATTATTTTCACGATGATGATTTTAGCAGCAACCGTGATTCCACTAATTGCTGTTGATATGCCAACTTCTGAAAGTGCAGATGTGATTGTATTGGTCGGTTTTTTTGCCTTTGCACGATTCTTTTTAGCCTTAGCAGGTTTAGATATTGGTACAGCATTTGGTGGAATGGGTTCATCTCGTGAAATGACAATTTCTTCACTCGCTGAACCTGCAATGTTGATGGCAGTTTTCACGATTACGATGACGGCATCAAACACAGATTTGTCAGGTGCGATTTTGCATATTTTACATAGTGGCTCGACGTTACATCCGTCATTTGTGTTTGCGTTATTTGCCTTGATTTTAGTGGCGGTTGCCGAAACGGGGCGTATTCCTGTTGATAATCCCACCACGCATTTGGAATTAACCATGATTCACGAAGCAATGATTTTGGAATACAGCGGTCGTCATTTAGCGTTAATTGAATGGGCAAGCCAGTTGAAATTGATGCTTTACGGTGTGTTGATTGCAAATCTATTTTTTCCTTGGGGAATTGCACAAAGTTTCACGTTTGGCGCATTAAGTTTTGCGTTAGTCGTATTAGTTTTAAAACTTGTTGTCCTTTCAATTTTTCTTGCGTTAGCTGAAACCGCTGTTGCCAAAATGCGTTTATTTCGTGTGCAAGAATACTTGGGATTCGCCTATTTATTAGGCTTGTTGGGAATGCTCAGTCACATCATTTTGGAGTCCACACGATGAACATTGAAACACAGGATTTTTACACTCAAGCCATTTTATCGATGTCGGCGTTGGTGGGATTGATGTCATTTTTGATGCTTGGACAAGGACGTTTGCCACGCTTGATTTTTGTGTTTGCAATGCAAGGAATGTTGCTAACGTTGACAGCGATTTTGGCGGCTTCTGAATTACACAGTCCGCATTTGTATATTTCAGCGTTTCTAACGTTCGCGCTTAAAGTCGTTTTCATTCCCGTAATGCTACAAAAACAAGTTTTTGCGATGAACATTCACCGCGACGTTGAAGCCTTAAAAAATAATACCACCGTGATGTTGAGCGGTGCGAGTTTGATGATTTTTAGTTATTACGTTCTGCAACCGATTATTCACACTTCATCAATGATTATGCTCAATACGCTCGTCGTGAGTTTGTCGGTGGTTTTATTAGGTTTGCTTTTGATGATTTCACATCGTCAAGCGGTGGCTCACGTTGTCGGTTTTATGTCGATTGAAAACGGGCTATTTTTTGCAGCAATGGCTGCAACCGATGGAATGCCAATGGTCGTTGAATTGGGTGTGGCGTTTGATGTTTTAGTGGCTGCAGTTTTATTCGGTATTTTCTTTTTTCACATTCGTACCAGCATTGATTCTCTTGATGTGGATATGATGAATAAATTACACGAGGTGGAAAGATGATTGCTGTTTATTTGCTGTTATTCCTTTCTGTAGCGGGAATTGCCTTTTTCGCATTGACTGGGCATCACAAAGATATTGGCAAACTCAATACTTACATTAACGCTATGAATTTGGCTATTACGGTTTGGCTTGCAACAACCGTTTATCAACACGGAACAATTTTGTCAGAAAGCAAAGCGTTTTTGATTGATTCATTTAACGTGTATTTGATTGTGTTGACGGCATTTGTCGGTTTTACGACTTCGTTATTTTCTGCGCCGTACATGGCACATGAAATCGAACTGGGAAAATTGACCGAAGGACGTTTAAAACTTTATTACTCAATGTATCAAGGTTTTATGCTTGCCATGTATTTGGTTTTGACGACCAACAACATGGGCATTATGTGGGTAGCAATGGAAGGTGCGACGCTCGCAACGGTTCTACTTGTGAGTTTGTATCGCACCCCTGAATCGATTGAAGCGGCTTGGAAGTATTTTATTTTGTGTGGTGTGGGAATCGCGCAAGCGTTGTTCGGCACGATTTTGCTTTATTACGCAGCAGAAAAATTAGGAAATCCTGAAAATGCGTTGCTTTGGTCCGTACTTCACGAAGAAGCCGCGCAACTCAATCCCGATATTTTAAAAATTTCATTCGTGTTTTTGCTAATTGGTTACGGCACAAAAATCGGTCTAGTGCCGTTGCATAATTGGTTGCCCGACGCGCATTCAGAAGGCCCTACGCCAATGTCGGCGGTTTTATCTGGCTTACTTTTAAACGATGCACTTTATGCTGTCGTGCGGAACAAAATGCTCGTTGATGGTGCTACACAATCGCACATTGCGGGTTATTTGATGATGGGATTTGGTTTGGTTTCGTTTTTAGTCGCGGCGTTATTTCTGCATCGGCAAAAAGACATAAAACGACTTTTCAGTTATTCCTCGATTGAACACATGGGTTTGATGACGTTTGCTTTTGGCATCGGCGGTTCGCTTGCGACGTTTGCAGCATTGCTCCACATGACCGTTCATTCGCTTGTGAAATCAGCGATTTTCGTCACGGTTGGACACGCGGCACAAATCGCAGGAACACAAAAAATGGCACAAATTCGCGGTTTGATTAGAACTCAGCCAAAAGTAGGTTGGGGATTATTGATTGGAACGGTGGCGATTGCGGGATTTCCACCATTTGGTGTTTTTACCAGTGAATTTTTGGTTTTACTTGCTACGATGCGTGAATATCCGTGGCTTACGCCGTTACTGTTGCTAGGAATTGGGATTGCTTTTTCAGGCTTATTTCGCCACATTCAGCCAATGGTCTACGGTGAAAAACCTGAAGGTCAATTGCCGATTAAAGCCAATTTAATTCCCGTGATGGTGCATTTAGGATTCGCGTTGTGGCTCGGTTTAGCGATTCCGCATTTTTTAAGCGACTGGTTTAGTCAGGCGACATTATTGATTTCAGGGAGCGCGTTATGAATTGGAAAATAAATTTTTTAATGCGCTTAGATGAAGAAGGCATTTTTGTTAAATCTGAGCCTTATAACCAATTTGAATTATGGGAAATTAACGATAAATATTGGCAACGTTTCGCCGAATTAGCCGCCGAAAATAAATTCCGTTGGGCAGCAGGTTTCGCAGAACAAAGTGGTGAGCAATTTTATGTTCATGCGTGTTTTGAAACAGCAGGAAATTACATTTTACTTCGCACCACAATCAACATTTCAAAACCTGACATTCCTTCACAAGCCCCAGTTTATGCTGCGGCAAATCGTAGTGAACGTCACACGCATGATATGTTTGGAATTACATTTTTACGTCACCCTGACCCACGTTGTTGGACACGTCATAAAGCGTGGAATAAACACGAATATCCGTTGCGTCATGATTTTCCTGTTCAAGGTAATCCCTCAAAAATTACACCGCCTGACACGGGGTATCACTTCATTCAATCGCACGGCGTAGGTGTCTATGAAATTCCTGTCGGTCCTGTTCATGCGGGAATTATTGAACCTGGACATTTTCGTTTTCAAGCGGTGGGCGAGTTGATTTTAAATTTAGAAGAACGCCTTTGCTATGTTCACAAAGGCACTGAAAAAATTGCTGAAGGTCGTACACCACAGGGTTTAGCGAAATTAGCTGGACGTATTTCGGGCGATACTTGTGTTTCACACGCTTGGGCGGCTTGCATCGCAATGGAACAAGCCGCAGACATTCAAATTCCACGACGTGCGGCGTTAATTCGTGGCATTTTTGCCGAACGTGAACGCGTCGTAAATCATCTTGGCGACATTGGCGCGATTTGTAATGACGTTGCATTTACGTTTGCGTTTATGCAAATGATGCGACTTAAAGAATTGTGGTGTCGTACAAATTATGAACTTTTTGGACATCGTTTTTTGATGGACAAAATTATTCCTGCTGGTGTTTTGGTTGATGTGAATGAAGCGGCAAGCGCGTTTTTACTCACTGAAATTCAGGAATTACGCGCCGAACTTTCGCAAATTATGCCAGCGTTAGATTTAAATTCATCACTTGAAGACAGGCTTTATACGGCAGGTTATTTATCACCTGAAACCGCCGCCCATTTTGGCACGTTAGGTTTTGTTGGACGGGCAAGCGGACAAGATTTTGATGTCAGACGCGATGCACCTTACGCGCCTTATGATTCGGTTTATGTAAAAGTTGCCGCTGAAAATCAAGGCGATATTGCGTCACGTTTTTGGGTTCGATACAAAGAAATTAACGCTTCATTAAAACTCATCGAAGAATTTATTGAGCAATTAGCAAAATTAACCGAAGGCGATTTAATTGCCGATTGGAAAACACCTGAAAAGGAAAGTTTTGGTTTAGGAATTGTAGACGGTTGGCGAGGTGAAATTATTTCGTATGTTCGTTTTGGTGAAAATAACACGATTGCCCGTTTTTATCCGCGTGACCCGAGTCAATTAAATTGGGAAGCTCTTGAAAAAGCAGTGCTAAATAACATCGTACCTGATTTTCCCGTGTGCAATAAATCCTTCAATTGTTCTTATTCTGGCTGCGATTTATAAGGGGCGACGATGTTTAGTTTATTCAAAAAAATTTTTACCACAGGCATTGTCACTGAAAATGTCAAAGCCGCTTATGACCAAGAACTTGAAACATTTGGCGTTGAAATTAAACGTCGAATTGACCAAAACTTTTCAGGCAGTTTAGCGATTCGACAAGTTGATGCTGGGTCGTGTAATGGTTGTGAACTTGAAATTCACGCGCTAAATAATCCATTTTACGATGTTGAACGATTCGGGATTCATTTTGTAGCATCACCGCGCCATGCAGATATTTTGCTTGTGACTGGTGTTGTGTCAAGGCATATGCAAACGGCATTACTGCGAACTTATGACGCAACACCCAATCCAAAATGGGTTATTGCAATGGGTGATTGCGCGAGTTGTGGCGGGGAGTTTGGTATTTCTTACGCGAGTTGTGGTGCAGTAAGTAATGTCATTCCCGTCGATATGACGATTGCAGGTTGTCCACCTACACCGTTGGTTTTGTTGAAAAATTTATTGGTTTTGATGGAGAAGCAAAAATGAAAACTGTTGGAGGTGTGTCAACTTTGTGATGTGAGTTAAATAAGACCAAATTCATATCGATTGATAAACAACTCGAAAATAACAGAGTGCATGAAAAAAGGTTTAGCAAAACAAATCGTTTTTCGTGTCAGCCGTTTGATACGAGTACCGAAATCAAATGCCCCCTTTGGAAAGGGGGCAGCCTGAAAGGCTGGGGCTGTGCTTTAAACTCATCGAGAGAGTCGCATCAATTTTTAACAATCTTCTTTTCAGGGTTTGAATTTCGCCCAAACGTCTTTTGCCAGCGCAATCAACATTTCACGTTTCACAAATGCCGCGTAACCTGCAATCCCTAAAAACATTCCGTACAACAATTTGCCCAAAAAGGAATCGTCGTCAGCATTGGCTAATTCTGTGGCGGCTTTGGCTTTTTCAATATCTTCCATTTTTGGTGCAACCGTTTGAACGGCAACTTTTGAAGGCGTAACTTCGGCGGTCAAATCAGGTAAACCCAAACTGCGCCATTCGTCGTAATCTTGCCAAATCGGGTAACTGCCTTTTTTCCAATATTCTTTGGTGAAATAGGGCGCAAGGCTCATGCCGTGTGATTTCGGAATGCCTTTATCGTCAATGAATCCGTCATAAACAACCAAACTAATGTCGCCACCTTCACCAATTCCATTTGTGGTGAATGATTTTTCAACATGGTCGTGGAACATCCAAATGCCTTGACCGAAACTGTTTAAACCGTCGTCTTTGCCGTTGAGTTCTAAATCCAAACGTTGGGCTGGAACCATGCCATGCACGTCGCGTTGAATATAAGAACCTGCGCCATTATCCACGCCGTCATAATGCGTCACGGTGGGTTTGTGTCCGTGAATGTGCAACGCGAGCGATTCGGTGTGACCGTTAATCACGCGCAATTTCACTTTTTCATCTTCTTTCATGTGAATGAGCGATTCACGCAACGTGTAAGGAAACGAACGTCCATTGAGCATGAAATAATCGTCCGTTGCGTCGGTTGTGTCGTATTCCATGTTCATGTGTTTGGCAATTAAACGTGGGTCGTTTGCTGAACGCGCCACCACTTCATGCAATTCTTTATCGACTGATTGGTAATGCAAATCGTATTCGCGGCTATATTTTTCCAAAACCGCAACTGACGGATGACGCACTTGCCCCGCGCCCACGTTTAAAACTTGCGGAAAATTGTTGGGGCGATTTTCTTCAACAATGAACATTCCTTGCAAACCCATTGGAATATGCGTGTGTGGCTGAACGTGGCAGTGATAATACATCGTGCCTGGTTGGCGCGGTTTGATGACGTAGGTTTTGCTTTCACCTGGCATGGTGTCCATGTTGCTGGTTTGCGCTACGCCATCATTGCCCATTTGCGAATGATCCATAAACGGATGATCGACACCGTGTAGATGAATCGAATGCGGCAAATAATGCGTGTTTTCTAACACAATCCAAACGACATCGTCTTGTTCAACACGAATTGTCGGTGATGGCACGCGCAAAAGTGGATTTGCAATTGATTCGTACAAATTCAACGTAGACATATCACGCGTTTTTGGCGCGTAAACCCAAAACGTGGGTTGCAAACCTGGCGCAATATCAAACGTCGTAATCGGGTCTTTCACATCGGGTGAATGCCCGTTAATTTCGACAACTTCTAATTTGATAATAATTTTATCGGGATCGCCATCGCCGTCCATATCGTCAGACATCGTAATGGCATCGGCGGCAAGTTGTGTTTGCATCAAAGTGTCCATCGACACGCCGTTTGTGCCTTTTACAAACGCGGCAATATCGTAAGGATTGTCGGGCATACACAATTTCGAGGCTTGAATTTTTACGCCGTCGATGACTTGATCTTTGCGCCAATTCGGATCCATAAAATCTGAGCAAACCTCTTCGACTTTGCCTAGCGAAACTTTCGCTGAAGGCGGTAAATCAGTGGCGGCATGACTTAACGCCGCTGTTAATAAAAGCGAACTACTGCCTAGCAAAGTAAAAATAGTTTTACGCATAAAAATGACCTCGAAACAATGACAAAACATAAGGAATACAGCGCAACATTTTAACGGAAACTCAAACGGTACGCATTGATAACTCAAGATTTAACGCTCTTCTCTTGCAAGTAAACGACGGATATTACTTTCGTGCCGCCAAAGTAAAAATCCAGTCATGATTAACGTTGCGAATGTTAGCACCACGTCTTCAGTTAAAAACCACGCATAAACTGGCGCGAGTGTTGACGCAGTGAGCGCGGCGAGTGATGAAATTTTGCCCAATTTGTAAATGCTTAACCATGTCAACATAAATGCACCACCAATTAAAACATCAAAACCGAGTAAAACACCTGCCGAAGTCGCAACCCCTTTGCCACCTTTAAAACCAAAAAAAACGGGATAAAGATGCCCAATAAACGCGGCAATTCCAACCAACGCTAATAAAATTGACGGTGCGCCAATAAATTTAGCCACTAAAACAGGAAGTAAGCCTTTCAAAAAATCACCGAAAAACGTAATTGCGGCGGCTTTTTTACCGCCAATTCGCATTACATTCGTCGCACCTGGATTGCCCGAACCTTGTTCACGCGGATTAGGTAAGCCCATAATCTGACAAACAATAATCGCGCTGGAAATTGAACCAATTAAATAAGCGAAGGGAATAAGAAAACCTAGAATCATTTTGCACCTGTTAAAATTCGTGAAAACTTGTAAGCGACGCGCCTTTACGGCGATACTTATGTTCTTTTTTTAGCACCATATCATAATCGGAAAATCAGCACACATGACAGACATCATTTTTTTACGCGACCTGCATATTGACACGCTTATCGGCATTTTTGATTGGGAGCGCGAAGCGAAACAAACGCTTATTTTTGACCTTGAAATGGCGTTTGATTGCCAGCCAGCCGCGCAAAGTGACGCTATTTGTGACGCACTCAATTACAAAGCCGTTTTTGATCGATTGGCTGAGTTTGTTGGGCAAAGCGAATTTTTTTTAATTGAAAAACTTGCAACAGAAATTATTCGACTCATTCAAACTGAATTTGGTGTTTCATGGGTGAAAGTAACCGTAAACAAAAAAGGTGCGGTCGGTGCTGATATTAACGTCGGTGTGGTTATGGAACGCGGGGAACGCTGATGGTGCAATGTTATGTCAGCGTCGGCAGTAATATCGACAAAGCAACAAACATCAACGCGGGTTTGTGTTCATTGCGTGACGCATTTGGAGAACTAAACGTTTCCCCAATTTATGAAACAGCCGCAATCGGTTTTGACGGCGACGATTTTTATAATTTGGTCGTTGGATTTGAAAGCAATTTACCCGCTTTTGATGTTGCTCAACAATTACGCGAGTTAGAATTTTTTCACGGACGTTTTCCCAATAGTCAAAAATTTTCGCCACGCAGTTTGGATTTGGATTTACTGCTTTACGGTGACGCGATTATTAATGATGAAAATTTAAAACTTCCTCGCGTTGACATTGAAAATTACATTTTCGTTTTACAACCGCTCGCAGACCTTGCACCGAATCTGAACCATCCAATTCAGCAAAAAACGTATCGAAAAATGTTAGAATTGCTTTTAGAAAAATCGCCTGAGCAGACCATTCGTCTGCTGAATTTAACTTGAGGAACGTTATGACGTTAAAAATTGTAGTGCCGCATCTTCCCGAATCCGTCAGCGATGCAACACTTATCGCATGGCACAAAAAAATTGGCGACTTAGTTCAAAAAAACGACAGTCTTGTTGATTTAGAAACTGACAAAGTCACTTTAGAAGTCGTCGCGCCTGAATCGGGCGTTTTGCGTGAAATTTTAAAAACAGACGGTGCGATTGTTGTTAGCGCCGAATTATTGGCGATATTTGAATCACAAACGATTGAAGCCGAACCGCAACAAACTTCAGACGACAGCGACGATTTAGACAATCCGCTAACACCGTCAATTCGCCGTTTATTACGCGAACATGATTTGAATGCGAATGAAATTATCGGCACAGGAAAAGAGGGGCGGTTAACAAAAGAAGATGTTTTAAGTGTTGTCAATCAACGTGCTTTGCCACCAGAAACTGAAATTATTTTGCCTATCGCTGAACCGATAATTTCTGAGCCATTGAAAGAATTAGAACCGACAACTCCTGCCGCAAATTTACGTCCTGAACAACGTGTGCCGATGACACGTTTACGCGCAAAAGTGGCAGAGAGATTGTTGCAAGCACAACAAAATGCCGCGATGCTGACCACGTTTAACGAAGTAAATATGCAAAACGTGATGGATTTACGCAACCAATATAAAACACGTTTTGAACAAAAACATTCTGTGAAATTGGGCTTTATGTCGTTTTTTGTGAAAGCTTCAATTGAAGCCTTAAAACGTTTTCCCGTTATCAATGCGTCAATTGATGACAATGACATTATTTATCACGGTTTTTATGATATTGGCATTGCAGTCAGCACCGAAAAAGGCTTGATTGTTCCCGTTTTGCGCGACGCGGATCAGCTCGATTTTGCGGGAATCGAACAAAGCATTGTTGAGTTTGGTGAAAAAACACGGGCAGGTAGATTGAGTTATGACGATTTAAAAGGTGGGACGTTTACGATTACCAACGGCGGCGTGTTTGGTTCGATGTTATCAACGCCAATTTTGAATCCGCCACAATCCGCAATTTTGGGAATGCACGCCATCAAAGAACGCGCCGTCGTTGAACACGGACAAATTGTGATTCGTCCGATTATGTATTTGGCGTTGTCGTATGATCATCGTTTGGTCGATGGACGTGACGCAGTGCAGTTTTTAGTCACGATTAAAGAATGTTTGGAATCCCCCGCGCATTTGTTGTTGAACATTTAATAACCCCATTTTTACTTTTAATCAAGCAGGTAATTTTTCAATGCTAGACCCTTATTTATTCAGAAACGATTTAGATTTTGTCATCACACAATTAAAAAAACGTAATTTTGCCTTCAATCCTGACAGTTACAGTGAATTAGAAGTTCGCCGTAAAAGCGTACAAACCAAAACCCAAGAATTACAAAATGCGCGTAATTCGAGTTCAAAAGCGATTGGTCAAGCCAAAGCAAAAGGCGAAGATGTCCAACCGTTGCTTGCTCAAGTGGCAAATTTTGGTGATGAATTAAAAGCTGCTGAAACCGAACTTAACGAAATTCAAACAGAACTCGATGCGTTAATGTCAGGTATTCCAAATTTGCTTGATTTGTCTGTTCCCGAAGGCAAAAGCGAAGACGATAACGTTGAAATCAGTCGTTGGGGTGATTTGCCTGCGTTTGATTTTGAAGTCAAAGACCACGTTGATTTGGGAACTGCGCGAAATTTATTGGATTTTGAACTGGGCGCGAAAATTACGGGTTCGCGTTTTGTGGTTTTGAACGGGCAATTGGCGCGTCTGCAACGCGCGTTAATTCAATTTATGCTCGACACACACAGCGGCGAAAATGGTTATCAAGAAACCTATGTGCCGTATTTAGTGAATGCGGACAGTTTGCGTGGTACGGGACAATTGCCAAAATTTGAAGCTGATTTATTCAAAGCCAGTGAAAATCCAGCATTGTATTTGATTCCAACCGCCGAAGTGCCTGTGACAAATATCGTGCGTGATGTGATTATTGACGCAAAAAATTTGCCGTTAAAATTCGTCTGTCATAGTCCTTGTTTTCGCAGTGAGGCTGGAGCTTACGGGCGTGATGTGCGCGGCATGATTCGTCAGCATCAATTTGAAAAAGTCGAAATCGTACAAATTGTAAAACCTGAAGATTCGGCACAAGCGCACGAAGAATTAACGAATCATGCGGAAATGATTTTGCAAAAATTAAAATTACCGTATCGAAAAATGCTGTTGTGTGCAGGTGATACAGGCTTTTCATCGAGTAAAACGTATGATTTAGAAGTGTGGTTGCCTGGGCAAAATGCGTATCGCGAAATTTCGTCGTGCAGTAATTTTAGGGATTTTCAAGCAAGACGTTTACAAGCACGGTGGCGTAATCCTGAAACAGGGAAACCTGAACTTGTGCATACATTGAATGGTTCGGGACTTGCGGCAGGTCGCACGCTGATTGCAGTGATGGAAAATTACCAAGATGCGGAAGGACGAATCCATATTCCAGAAGTATTGTTGCCTTATATGGGTGGCTTACAAATTATTGGGTAACAAAAGATTAGGCGGCGGTGAATCAACGAATTGTCAAAACACCGCCATTTTTGGTAATCGGCAATTTCAAAAATTAAGCACTGCGAAACACAATCTCCGCTGCTGCAAACGTTTTATTTAACGCTTCGTCATCGTGAGCCGCTGACACAAAACCCGCTTCAAATGCAGAAGGTGCGAGATAAATGCCTTGCTTTAACATTTCGTGAAAAAAGTGTTTGAAATAGACTTGATTGCACGCCATGACTTGCGCGAATGTGGTGATCTCTTTTTCTTCGGTGAAAAATAAACCGAACATTCCACCCACTTGATTGGTTGTTAATGAAACGCCCGCTTGTTGCGCTAAATGTTTTAAACCGTCAGTTAAACGTGTTGTTTTGGCGGTTAAATCGGCATAAAAATTTGGTGTTGCAATCAATTCCAACGTTTTCAAACCTGCCGCCATTGCGACGGGATTTCCCGATAATGTTCCCGCTTGATAAACCGAACCTAGTGGCGCAAGGCATTCCATAATGTCACGTCGTCCACCAAATGCACCGACTGGCATTCCACCACCGATAACTTTTCCCAACGTGGTTAAATCGGGTTTCACGTTGTAAAAACCTTGTGCGCCTTGCAAACTCACACGAAATCCTGTCATGACTTCATCGAAAATTAAAACACAGCCGTTTTGGTCACAAACTTCACGCAACGTTTCTAAAAAGCCTTCGACAGGCGGCACACAATTCATATTTCCCGCAACAGGCTCGACAATAATGCAGGCAATTTGTTCGCCCAATTGTGCAAATAATTCTCGCACAGCAACGGAATCGTTATAAGGCAATGTCAAAGTATCCAAAGCGACCGATTCCGAAACACCTGACGAACTTGGCACGCCAAACGTTAATGCCCCTGAACCCGCTTTAACAAGTAATGCGTCTGAATGCCCGTGATAGCAGCCCTCAAATTTCACAATTTTATTGCGTCCCGTGTAGCCTTTTGCCAAACGAATTGCACTCATCGTGGCTTCGGTACCCGAACTGACCATTCGCACTAATTCAATCGACGGCACAAGTTCACAAACGCGTTGCGCCATCAGTGTTTCAATTTCAGTTGGCGCACCGAAACTCAAACCTTTCTCAGCCGCGATTTTGACGGCGGCGATTACGTCAGAATGCGCGTGACCTAAAATCATAGGTCCCCACGAGCCAACATAATCGACATATTGATTGCCTTCACTGTCGTAAATGTACGCGCCTTTTGCATGGTCGATAAAAATTGGTGTGCCGCCAACGCCGCTAAATGAACGCACAGGCGAATTTACACCGCCAGGAATAACACGTTTAGCTTGGTTAAAAAGTTGGGTTGAAATCGTCATAAATTTTTATTTTCAAAAAGAATTAAACGTAAAATGCGGAAAGTTTTTTAGTAACCAGTTGTTTTTTCAGCACGACGTAATCGGGTAAACCATTTTTATACGGTGGATAATCTTCACCAGCAATTAACGGCTGTAAATAAGCGCGGCACGCTGGCGTAATGCCAAAACCGTCTGCACTGATAAATTCATGCGGCATCATTTTTTCAACATTCGCCACGTTTTTGAGTTCAGCACAACCAATTTTCCATTGATAAGGCTCATCAGCAATTCGCACAATTGTTGGCATCACTGCATTCTTTCCCGCTAATACAAATTCAATTGCGGCTTTGCCGACCGCGTAAGCCTGCTCAACGTCTGTTTTTGAAGCAATATGTCGCGCCGCACGTTGTAGATAATCCGCGACAGCCCAATGATATTTATAACCCAAATTATCTTTGATTAAATTCGCAATAACCGGTGCTGCACCGCCAAGTTGCGCGTGACCAAAGGCATCTTTGCCACCCGCTTCAGCAAGAAAGTGTCCATCACTATTTTTCACGCCTTCTGAAACAACTACGTTGCAATAACCGTATTGTTTAACTTTTGCATCAACAGCTGCTAAAAATTTTGCCAAATCAAATTCAATTTCTGGAAACAAAATAACAAGTGGAATATCGTGATGTTCATCAGCGGCTAAACCACCCGCCGCCGCAATCCAACCCGCGTGCCGTCCCATCACTTCCATAACAAATACTTTTGTTGATGTTTCACACATCGAAGCCACGTCAAAGCTCGCTTCACGCATCGACACGGCAACGTATTTCGCTACTGATCCAAATCCAGCACAAGTATCGGTAATTGGCAAATCGTTATCGACGGTTTTTGGAACGCCAATACACGTCAACGGATAACCCATTTGTTCACCCATTTGCGACACTTTGTACGCCGTATCTTGTGAATCACCACCACCGTTGTAAAAAAAATAACCAATGTTGTGCGCTTTAAAAACATCAATCAATCGTTCATATTCTGCGCGATGGGTTTCTAAACTTTTCAATTTATAGCGGCACGAACCAAATGCACCCGCTGGCGTATAACGTAACGCGGCAATATCGGCATCACTTTCAAAACTCGTATCAATGAGTTCTTCTTGTAACGCGCCAATAATCCCGTTTAATCCAGCGTAAATTTTGCCGATTTTGTCTGAATGTAATCGTGCTGTTTGAATTAAACCGCACGCACTGGCGTTAATTACAGATGTTACGCCGCCTGATTGAGCATAAAACGCATTTTTTACTGACATAAAATTTCCTTAAAATTGTGAATTTATGAATAAAACTTTGCCTTAAACCAAAACGCCACGTTGACCAATAAAATCAACGCTGGAACTTCAATTAAAGGTCCAATCACACCTGCAAACGCTTGTCCGCTGTTAATGCCAAAAACACCAATTGCAACGGCAATCGCTAATTCAAAATTATTTCCAGCGGCGGTAAACGCGATAGATGTGTTCTTAGCATAATCTTTTTCAAAATAACGTGCTGCTCCAAAACTTCCCAAAAACATCACAGCAAAATAAATCGCTAACGGCGTAGCGATTTGCAACACATCCAGAGGAATTGTGATAATCAATTCGCCTTTCAAACTAAACATCAACACAATTGTAAATAACAATGCAATCAGCGTAATCGGTGAAATTCGCGGCAGATAAACTGTTTCGTACCACATTTCACCGTAAAATTTAATTAAAGCAAATCGACTGACAATCCCTGCTAAAAACGGAATCCCTAAATAAATGCCAACAGTTTGCGCGATTTGCCCAATCGTGATGTTCACATCGAAACCGTTTAAACCTAATAACGGAGGCAGCCAAGTTATAAAAATATATGCGTAGACGCTATAAAATAACACCTGCAAAATGCTATTTATTGCCACTAGCCCAGCCGTATATTCTCGATTTCCGCCTGCCAATTCGCTCCAAACAATCACCATTGCAATACAAGGCGCAATGCCAATTAACATCAAGCCCATCATGTATTCGGGTTGATTTTTCAAAAACAAAATCGCTAACGAAAACATGAGTAATGGCGCGATAATCCAAATCAAAAATAATGTCACAGCCACCAATTTCAGATTGGAAAATACCACGCCCATTTTTGTGTAATTCACTTTTGCTAGCGGTGGATACATCATCAAAATTAGTCCAATCGCTAACGGAATGTTGGTTGTGCCACTCGAAAAGGAATTAAAAAACGTGCTACTTTCGGGCAAAAAATAACCCAAACTCACGCCAAGCACCATCGCTAAAAAAATCCACAATGTTAAAAAGCGATCTAAAAAACCTAATTTTTTTCTTTCAGACATAATTAGCCCCGATTCTATCTAACTCAGTCTTTAATCGAACAGAATCTTTTTGCAATTCAGCAAGTGGCAACGCTAAAAAGGCTTCAATTCGACGACGTAAAGTGCGATAAGCGGTTATAAATGCGGCATCAATATCTTCAGTTGTTCCCGTAACGTGTGCTGGATCTTCAACGCCCCAATGTGTTCGTAACGCTGAACCCAAATAAACAGGACACGTTTCACCCGTCGCATTACCACAAACCGAAATAATTAAATCAGGTATGAGCGGTAAATTGTCCCACGATTTGCTGTGGTAGCCGTCGGTTGAAATGCCTTCTCGCGCTAATAACGCGAGCGAACGTGGATGTACTTGTCCTGTCGGTTGGCTACCTGCACTTATCGCGTGATAGTCTGTTGGCGCGAGATGATTAAAGGTGGCTTCGGCTAAAATAGAGCGGCAAGAATTGCCAGTACAAAGAAAAAGAATGTTCATAAATTTAAGTTTCCAAGCAGTGTTCAGGATGACCGTTGCAACATTCCTCAGAGAGATACGCAATTAAATCTGACATCAATTGAATGTTAGCGCGATAGCGTTGAAAACGACCTTCCTGTTCAACGGTTAGTAAGCGGTTTTGTGTGAGTGCTTTTAGATGAAAAGACAGGTTTGTCGGTGGTATGTTAAGACTGGTTGCAATTTCACCCGCGACCATGCCATCAAAGCCTTTTTTAATAAGCAGACGAAATATGTCGAGCCTTACGCCAGACGAAAGAGATTCAAAAATAGAGACTGCAATATAATTTTCCATGTTTTGATTTTACAACTATTCAACAATTATTGAAATAATGAACCTATCATTTTCGTCACAATCTTGTCACGGCGGCTAAATAAACTTAGCCTATTACTTAGATAATCATTCAAAAAATGCAAAAATTAGGTTATGACCGATATTTCAGAAGAAAAAAATTTACAAAAACTAGGGCTTAAAATTATTAACCATGATGAAAAACAGACCATGACCGACGACATTACAGATGAAATCAATTTACAAAAACTAGAGCCGCACATTGATAATGATAAAGATCAAGCAATGACTGAAATTTTGGCAGAAATCGATTCTACTATCAACAAACCGTCTACTACCATTAAGGATAACAAACAGATTATGACTAACACAGCAAACGAAATCGATTTACAAAAACCAGAACTTTATATCAATCGTGAACTTAGTTTATTAGAGTTCAATAAGCGCGTTTTGGCACAAGCCAAAGATGAAAATGTTCGGTTGCTTGAACGTCTCAATTATTTGTGTATTTCTTGTTCAAATTTAGATGAATTTTTTGAAGTTCGCGTTGCAAGTGTCATTGAAATGGTGGCGATGGATCCAGATACGCGTGGTATTGACGGCTTAACACCGAAAGAACAATTAGATTTAATTTCTATTCAAACAAGGCTGTTAATTAACGATCAATACGCTACATTGAACAACATTTTGTTACCTGCACTTAAAAAAGAACACATCAATTTTGTGCGCCGTAACGAGTGGACTCAAGAGCAGAGCAAGTGGTTAGAAATTTATTTTAACGAAGAAGTTTTGCCTGTTTTAACACCAGTTGGTTTAGATTCAGCGCATCCCTTTCCACGCATTTTGAACAAAAGTTTGAATTTCATTATTTCATTGACAGGAAAAGATGCGTTTGGACGTAACAGCGG
>CAIRCR010000009.1 GCA_903877065.1 uncultured Pseudomonadota bacterium | reverse complement strand
TTTCGTTTTAATAATTCAGGTAATAATCCACTGACATTTGTATAAGTTGATGCCAAAGGGCGCAATGATAATTGGATTATCAATAATCAAAATGCCCCAGCATTAACCTTTTGGAATTGGCAAGAAGATAAAATTTCGATGGGTAATTATCGTGAAAAAATGGCAAAAGTGACGGCGAGTGAACTTGTTAAATTACTCAAAACAGAACAAACAGGTTTTCAATCCGAATCCGATTTTAAACGAGTAGAACTTAAAGACATTGCCATTTTGGTTAGAAATCGAAATGAAGCAAAAATCATTCGTCGAGAACTGAGCAAACGTCAATTAAAAAGCGTTTATTTGTCAGAACAGGATTCGATTTACGACACAGATGAAGCTAAAGATATATTGATGTGGCTTGAAGCAATGGCAAATCCGCGTGATGAACGAAAAGTCAGAAAAGCATTAAGTACAAGTACATTTAATTTCTCAAAAGAAAAACTCCATGCACTTGTATCAGACGAATCGGAATGGGAAAAACACTTAGATAAATTTCTCTCGTATCAAGTTCGTTGGCAGGAAAGTGGAATTTTGCCTGCTCTTCGTTTGCTGATTCATGATTATGGCTTGCATTTGAGTTTAAACGATGGGAATGAAAGCGAACGAAAATTAACAAACGTCTTACATTTAGCCGAATTATTACAACAAAGCTCTGGAAAAATTGAAGGTGAAGAAGCGTTAATTCGACATTTTGCAGAATTGATGAAATCTAAAAATAATCGCACGGGAAAAGACAACATTATTCGACTTGAAAGCGATGCCAATTTAATCAAAATCATCACGATACATAAATCAAAAGGGTTGGAATATCCGTTGATATTTTTGCCTTTTGTAAGCGATGCAAAAGACATTACCCATAAAGAAAATTTCTTTAAATTTCACGACGAAAAAGGAAACTTGTGCATTGATTTAGATACAACAGATGAAGGTAAAGCCAGGCATATTGAAGAATTATTGCAAGAAGATTTGCGCTTACTTTATGTTGCGATAACTCGCGCTCAGTATGCGTGTTGGCTAGGTATTGCATCAACGAATCGTCTTCAAAAATCAGCCATTGGTTATTTAATGGGTCAAAATTTAGCAAACGTAAAAGGCGAATGTAATTCAATTGAAATTGTAAATTTGCCTGAGCCTACAAATGATAAATTTAATTCTCAAGAATGTAATTTAACGATGGATTCATCGGTTAAAACGTCAACGGTTTATATTCCAGAAAGTTGGTGGGTAGCCAGTTACAGCGCGTTGAAAGTCGATTATAAAAAACAACGTGGCGTGGAAGTCACTGAAATTGAAACGGCTCAAGACGATGCTCAACGCGAAGACGAAGAAACAGAATTTTCTTTGGTTGAATCCATCAATAATTCAGACGTGTACGCCCTGCCAAAAGGTGCAAAACCTGGTGTATTGATTCACGCTTTACTTGAAAAATGTGGTGTTTATGGTTTTGCACAAGCCCACAGCGACAAAGATTGGAGTAAAAAGACCGTTACAGAAATTTTCTCAGATCACTTGTGGGACGACGAAAAACGTAATGTCATTTATAACGCGCTTACAAAATGGCTTGAAATGCCATTAGTCGAAAATACACGTTTTATGGATTTAGACAAAGTAGACTACAAAAGTGAATTGGAATTTTTGATTGGTGCGGAATCTGTCAATGTTGAAACGCTGGATTCATTGATTACAAAAGAAACATTCAATAATGAAAAACGCGCCGCACTTGAAAAGAATCAAATTAACGGTTTTCTCAAAGGCTTTATGGATTTGGTGTTTTGTCATGAGGGTAAATACTACGTTGTGGATTATAAGTTTAATTATCTTGGAAACACGGCTGAAAGTTATAGTGAAACGGTCATAAAAAAAACGATGCTTGAAAAACGTTACGACCTGCAATACGCGCTTTATTTACTTGCTTTACACCGTTTGTTAAAAATTCGTTTGGGCAGTTCTTACGATTACAATCAACATATCGGCGGTGCAATTTATCTATTTTTGCGTGGTAACACTCAAATTTTTGATAAACCTTCTCAACAATTCATAGAAAATTTAGACGCGCTGTTTTCGGGAGAATGTCATGACAGATAAGTTTTTCACGTTTTTGGAAAAATGTGTTGCGGAAGGAAAATTATCTTATTTGAGCAATGCCTTCGTAAAATTTTTACACGAACAAAATAATAATGAACAGCCTGTTGTGTTGTTAGCGGGCGCATTTGTTAGCCAACAGCTAAATAAAGGTGAAGTTTATCTTGATTTAAACGCATTTTTTGAAAATGAAGCTCCGTTCAATGAGATTGAAATCAGTGAATTTTCGGCAGATTGGCAAACTCATTTTTCAAATTCCAAAGTGATTACCAATGGTGAAGGAAATTCGCCATTAGTGTGGGATAAAGCGCGAAATCATTTGTATTTAAGACGTTATTTTATATATCAAGAAACCGTTGATGAGGTGATTTCAAAACGCCTTCAACCAATTAGAAAAGAATTACCCGTTGAAATCATTAAACAACTCAACGTGCTGTTTCCGTCATCAAAAATAATCCCCGATTGGCAAAAAATTGCTTGTACTGTCGCGTTGCGTTCAAAGTTTTGCATTATCACTGGAGGACCTGGAACGGGTAAAACGACAACGCTGACAAAACTTTTAGCTTTATCTGTTTCATTGTTGAGATTTGAAGAAAACGAAAATTTCAAACCCGAAATTTTACTTGCCGCGCCAACAGGAAAAGCGGCAAATCGTGTAAGCCAATCTATCAATAACGCATTAAATCAGCTTGGTGAAATTATCAAAAACGACGTTAAAGCGTTGATACCAAAAAAAGCCAGCACGATTCATCGACTTCTTGGTAGCAGACCTAATACTCGTTTATACAAAAAGAATCGCGATAACCCTTTGATTGCAGACATTGTCATTATCGACGAAGCGTCCATGATTGATTTGGAAATGATGGCGGCATTACTCGAAGCGTTACCCGAAAAAGCACAGCTCATTTTACTTGGTGATAAAGATCAGCTTTCGTCGGTTGAACCAGGTTATGTGTTTGGGAATTTGTGTTTTGGTGCAAAGCATATTTGTTATAACGACAACACATTTGATTGGATTCAAAAATACAGCGGTGAAAATTTGGCTCGCAAATCAACAAGCAATTTTCCAATAAATCAACAAACTGTCATGCTACGGCACAGTTATCGATTTGATAAAAATAGTGGAATAGGCAAACTCGCTAAAATTTTTAATACCCGACAGCTTCAACGCGCTCAAAACATTGTCAATACAGATAAAATTTTTCAAAAATATGAGGATTTGCACAAAATTACTCGCTTTGATGAACTCAAAAACGTTGTGCTTGGAAAAAATACGTTTTTGGCAAGTTATTCAAATTATCGAGATGAAATTAAAAATAGAACGAATTATTCAACACTCGATGAATGGGCTGAAAACGTTTTAAACGCCTTTGATACGTTTAGAATTTTATGTGCGATTCACGAAAGTGATTTGGGCGTAAAAGCTCTAAATCATACTGTTCAAAGCTGGTTGTTTCCCGAAGAAAAGAGCATTTGGTTTGAAGGCAGACCTGTGATGATTACAAAAAATGATTACAACCTTGGGCTGATGAATGGTGATATTGGTATTGCATTAAAAGATAAAGACCAAAATTTAAAAGTCGTATTTTTTAGCAATGACGAAACGGTTGAAAAAATTCGTTGGTATTCAACATCGAGAATTTCAGATATTCAAACAGCGTTTGCACTCACGGTTCATAAATCGCAAGGCTCAGAATTTGACCACACCTTATTTGTTTCACCCCGTTCTGATGTAAAAATCTTAACAAAAGAACTAATTTATACTGCAATTACTCGAGCAAAAAGAAATTTCACTTTATTTTCTTGCGGGGTTAACGTTGATTCTGGTGACTAATCCAAATAAAACGACTGCTCGATAATTGATGGCAAACCAGTTTTTCAAAATGACATAACCTGTCGTCCCCGTATGTTATCGTTTTTGTCATTATTTTTAATTTACGAAAACAACCATGACAAAAAACACTGAACACGATAAAACTGCCGTTCGTTTAACCGAAATTCTGAAAAAATTAAACGAAGGCGAAAAACTCGACCTTAAAGAACTTGCGCTCGAATTCAATGTCACCGTTCGCACCATTCAACGTGATTTGCTCGAACGTTTTGCGTATTTGCCGTTACGAAAGGACGGCAATTTGTTTTATCTCGAATCGTTTTATTTAGGCAAACTCAATATAAAAGACGTTGAACGCTTCGCCTGTTTATCGGGAATCAAAGCGTTATTTCCCAAATTAAAAGATGACTTTTTGCGCGAACTTTTCGACTCGCGTATTTCTCAAGCCTATTTGGTCAAAGGGCATCATTACGAAGATTTATCGAAAAAAAGCCATGAATTTAAACAACTCGAACAAGCCATTTTGCAACATCGAATCGTTCAATTTGAATACAAAGAAAAAACTTATCGTGCCGAACCTTACAAACTCGTGAATCACAAAGCAATTTGGTATCTCGCCGCAAAAGTTGATGCTATGTTGAAAGCGTTTTGTTTTTCGCAACTCAAAGGCATTGTGATTGAAAGTGAAACCTTCAAGCCTGACGCGGCAACACATCAAATTATCGAACAAGAAGACAGCATTTGGTTTGCCGAAAATAAACGCGAAGTGGTTTTGAAAATCGATAGTTCTGTCGCGCAGTATTTCAAACGACGCGATTTATTACCGAATCAACAAATCGACAAAACCTTGGAAGATGGCAGTTTGATTGTATCGTCACGGATTGCTCACGATCACCAGATTTTACCGCTGATTCGCTATTGGTTGCCGAATGTGCAAGTAATTAGTCCGAATGAATTGCGTCACACGTTGTTTCAAGGGTTGCGTGATTATTTGAGTAACGACGAATAATTATTTTCACCGCCATTTTCAAAATGACACAACCTGTCGTCGGTGTGGTTTATACTGTGACTTCAAACAATTTTAAAGGGGAACTTTATGCCAATTCCGTTAATTCCAGTAGTTACAGCCCTTTTAGCAGGAGGGGCTTTGGTACCACACGCTGCTGGTGGATTGATTGTTACATCTGCTGCAGCCTCTACTGCGGGTTATGTTGCTGGAACATATTTAAGCACTGCCGCCGTTACTGGGATAATGACCGCCGTCGGAGCAGGTGGAGTTGCCTCGGTAGGTGCATTAACTGTTTTTGCATCAAGAATGTTAGCAAAAACGGCTGTGACCAGTGCTGCTGCAACGACTGGCGTTTCAGCTACTGGAGTTGCTGCTACCACTACAGGACTTTTATCACTCACCCCTGCTTTATTATCACTAACCGCTGGTCTAACCGCTCTTGGATTGGGGTATCGTGTTTATCAATTCTACGAACTAAAACGCAAGGTTGCTAAATCCACAAATGGTCATGAAGTGGTCTTTACAGAAAAAGAAGCTAAGTTAGTTGAGGATGTTATCAAATCTGTAGCAAAAAAAGACAGCAAGCAACTCTCTAAAGCTCAGATTACAGAAATTGAAGAGCTTGGAAAAGCTCATCAAGATGGTTTTTTATCTGATACTGATTTCGAGAAAAGAATTAACGATATAACAAAACGTCGTAAAAGCCCCGACTGAAACAAAAGAAGGTTTTTATCAAGTGAATTTTTGAAGATAGATTATCAGGTGGAATATGATATGGCAGTTTTAACTAAATTAGGTGTCGCAAAAGCTGGAACTTTAGCGACTGCTACGGGGTCAAAGTTTGGGATTGGGGCGGGGGCAATTGCAACGTCTGCATTAGGGTTTTCAGATGGTATTCTCGAAGACATTTTTCTTGGAATTGTTATTGCTGTTCCTATTACCATCGTAATTGCCATCGTAGAGGCAGTAGTATGTGAATATCGCAAACAAAAATATCACGAAGCCGCTAATAAGGTGGTCATGAAAGAAAGATTAGGAGGCATTACTGACAAAGAAAAAATAAAATTTATCTCTATCATCCGTATTACTATCTGTAAATTGATTGATAAAGATGTCATCAGTCCCGAAGAAACAGCTGATTTAATCAGGCGTATTGAGCGAGGATGTATTCAACTTTCACAGGCTTTTTCAATTATCGATAGTTTGTTAGCAGAGTCACCATCAGCATATATAAAAAAATCTCTTTTTAAAAAGCTAATGGAAAAATTAAATGAACTCGAAAACGCACACAAAGATGGTTTTTTTTCTGATGCTGATTTTGAAAAAAGAGTTGGCGACATTATTAGTGCTACAACGGCTCAAGCGGCAACAAAAGAAGGTTTTTTATCAAATGCGGTAGGTGAAAAAGCTACTGTAGCATTAGATTTATTCAAAGATGCAAAAAAAGGCATTTCTAATCGCTTGAAATAAATGAACTAAATACACAACATGGTATAGGGCGAAACTTATCGTCCTGTAACTGAAAAATTCAGTCCTTACATTTTGAGGAATTCCCATGAAATTCACACTTTTCACCAGCCTAATAATTTTCGCCTTTGCCCTGCAAGCGGCTGAAAAACGCATTTATTCAACCGACGCAATTGGCAATCGCCAATACGACAAACCGTCTTACACGATTACGGACAATGGGCAAATTTACGAAACAGATTCAATCGGCAATAAACGCTACGACAAACAAAGTTATCGAATTGAAGGCGATAAAATTGTGCCAACTGACAGCATTGGCAATCGTCAATATGACAAACCACAATTTGAAATTAAATAGCTTTAACACGTTTGGCATTCTGTGACTTCTTTTCGATAACGATCAATAAAGGGAACTGTTGAGCCTTGGCTTAATAAAAAGCAACAGCGGTGTTGATTTGATTAACGTGGACAGCTAATTTTTGAGCAAGGATTTTATTTATCGACATGGGAGATTTTGAAATGTCGAAAAGTTAAGAACTAACATCGGCATTGCCATAATTTTTATTTTTGAAAATAAAATTTTTACAATCATCTAAATAAGTGTACGCAACAGGAACAATTAACAAACTTAAAAATGTTGAAGTGACTAATCCCCCAATAACGGCAATTGCCATTGGACTGCGAAATGAAGAATCCGATAAACTCAATCCCGCCGCAATAGGAAGCATTCCAACACCCATTGCAATGGTCGTCATAACAATGGGACGCGCACGTTTATGACAAGCATCAAGTAACGCATCAATGCGACTCAGACCATGATCCCGCCGCGCAACAATCGCATATTCAACAAGCAAAATAGAATTTTTCGTGGCAATTCCCATCAACATAATCAAACCGATTAACGAAGGCATTGAAAAACTTTTTCCTGTTATGAGTAACGCGATAAATCCGCCACCAAATGACAACGGTAACGCCGTTAAAATCGTAATAGGTTGAATGAAATCTTTAAATAAAAGCACTAACACCACAAAAATACATAACAACCCAATTAACATCGCTAAACCAAAGCTATTAAATAATTCGGTCATCATTTCGGCATCACCAATGTTAATTTGCTTCACACCAAAAGGCAGATTACGCAAACTTGGTAACTCTTGCACCGCTTTTGCAACG
>CAIRCR010000008.1 GCA_903877065.1 uncultured Pseudomonadota bacterium | reverse complement strand
GTTTAGATTCAGCGCATCCCTTTCCACGCATTTTGAACAAAAGTTTGAATTTCATTATTTCATTGACAGGAAAAGATGCGTTTGGACGTAACAGCGGTCGTGCAGTATTACAAGCCCCGCGTACATTGCCACGCATTATTAAATTACCTAGTCAAGAAACAAATAGTGGTCCAAATGATTTTGTATTTTTGTCATCGATTGTTCATGCGTTCATTGATCAATTATTTCATGGCATGACTATTAAAGGCTGTTATCAATTCCGTGTGACGCGTAACAGTGATTTTTTTGTGGACGACGATGCAATTGATGATTTGTTGCTCGCAGTAAAAGGCGAATTAGCCATGCGAAATTATGGTGATGAAGTTCGATTAGAAATTGACGCAAATTGTCCCGAAGAAACTGTCGAGTTTTTATTGGCACGTTTTGGTATGTCTCGTGAACGTCTATTTTTAGTTGATGGTCCAGTCAATTTAAGTCGTGTTCAAGAAATTAACGCCTTAATTTTAGATCGTCCCGATTTGAAATTCGTGCCATTTAAACCCAATGTTCCTGATAATTTAACTTGGGAAAAAGATATTTTCGCAGCAATTAAGCGTAACGACATTTTGTTACACCAACCGTTTGAATCTTTTTTGCCAGTGATTGATTTTGTGCGTCAAGCATCGGTTGATCCTGATGTTTTAGCAATTAAACAAACGCTTTACCGCACAGGTTCAGATTCGCCGATTGTAAATGCACTAGTTAAAGCGGCACAAAATGGCAAAGTCGTCACCGTTGTGATTGAGTTACGCGCTCGTTTTGATGAAAAAGCGAATATCGATTTAGCGTCAAAATTACAAGAGGCAGCGGTACACGTTGTTTATGGTGTTGTGGGTTATAAAACGCACGCTAAAATGTGTTTAGTTTTGCGCCGCGAAGGTAAAGAATTGCGTAATTATGTGCATTTAGGCACGGGAAATTATCATCCGAAAACCGCACATTTTTATACGGATTACGGGCTATTTTCATGTGATAAAGAATTAGGTGAAGATGTGCGACGCGTGTTTACACAACTCACCAGTTTGGGCAAAGTGACGAAATTGCATAAATTATTGCAATCGCCATTTACGTTGCACAGCGGTTTGATGGATAAAATCGAGCGTGAAATTCAACACGTTAAAAATGGAAAAAAAGGCAAAATTATCATTCAAGTAAATGCAGTGGTTGAACCGTTAGCAATTCAAGCGTTATACCGCGCTTCGCAAGCGGGTGTTAAAGTTCAAATGATTGTGCGTGGTATGTGTTGTTTGCGTCCAAACATTCCTGGTGTGTCAGAAAACATCGAAGTGCGTGCCATTATCGGGCGGTTTTTAGAACATTCGCGCATTTATGCGTTTGAAAATGATGGTAATAGAGAAGTTTACGCATCCAGTGCAGATTTGATGAATCGGAATATGTTCTGTCGTGTTGAAGTCTGTTTTCCGATTGAAAACAAAAAATTGTCACAACGCATTTGGCGAAATTTGGAATGGTATTTGAGTGATAACTCACAAGCCTGGATTTTACAATCTGACGGTAGTTATATTCGTGTGGCGCGAGGCAAAGATGAAGCTGTCATTGAGGCACAAACTATGTTATTGCTTGACGCACAAACCGAGTAACAAATTATTGTGCTAGAATCTAAAATTTAACCTGATAACAGTTTAAGTTTTGACAGCACATTATGGAAAAAATCAAAGTTTTATTCGTCTGCATGGGCAACATTTGCAGATCTCCCACCGCTGAAGGTGTGTTTACTAAGTTAGTTCAAGACAAAAAAGTGGCACATCTTTTTTCAATCGATTCCGCAGGCACGCACGCTTATCATATCGGTGACGCGCCTGATGGACGATCTCAAAAAGCCGCCTTAAATCGTGGCATTGATATTAGTCATTTACGGGGACGCAAAGTTGTTTTCGGTGATTTTGAAGATTTCGATTTTGTTCTCGCAATGGATGGCAACAATCATGCAATTCTAGTCGAAGCCTGTTCGCCACAACATCAACACAAAATTCATTACTTCCTCGATTTCGCCCCAGCACTTAATACTCGCGAAGTTCCCGACCCCTATTATGGTAACGGAAACGGTTTTGAGCGCGTGTTGGATATGATTGAAGCTGCGAGCGATGGTTTTTTAAAATATCTACACGACACTAAACATTTTTAGGATAAGCACATGGCAATTATTGAAAACACCATAAATTACGTTGATGGCGACACCATTTTGGAAGCTTTTTTTGCATTCGATGATACGATTCAAGGGCAACGTCCCGCAGTTTTAGTTAGTCATGCGTGGGCAGGTCGTAGTGAATTTACTTCCGAAAAAGCACGCGAATTAGCAAAATTAGGTTATGTCGGTTTTGCGCTCGATATGTACGGCGCAGGAAAATTAGGACAAACTGACGCAGAATGCAGCGCGTTAATGCAACCTTTTGTTGAAGATCGCGCTTTGTTACAACGTCGAATTTCAGTAGCGTTGGCAAACGTAAAATTATTGCCGTGGGTTGATGACAAAAAAATTGGAGCAATTGGTTTTTGTTTTGGCGGTTTATGTGTTTTGGATTTGGCGCGAACGGGCGCAAATATCAAAGGAGCCGTTAGTTTTCATGGCAATTTAACGCCTCCTTCTAATTTGAAGAATCCAAAAATAAACGCGAAAGTTCTTGTTTTACACGGTCACGATGATCCACTTGTGCCACCAAAACAAGTCGCTGAATTTGAACAAGAAATGACACAAGCAGGTGTAGATTGGCAGTTACACGCTTATGGGAATACAGTTCATGCGTTTACAAATCCACTGGCAACCAATTACGCAGCAGGTTATCAATTTAGTCAAAATGCGAATCGCCGTTCATGGCAAGCGATGCAAAATTTTTTCACCGAAATTTTTTCTTAAAAATTGCGGTGTTGATTGACCATAAAGTAATTAACTGATGAAAAATCATATTTTATTTGTTTTACCAAAAATGAGCTTATCGCGTATTTCAAAAACGCTTGCTTTCTTTTCAAGCAATTCTTGATACCAACTGCCATCGGCGGTGTCACCGTACAAAACTACACCGATTAACTGATTCGCTTTTAAAACTAACTTTTTGTAAATTCCCAACGCGGGATCAGAAAACGTAATACTTTCGCTTTCATCGTCGCCCACAAAATCACCAACTGAAAATAATTGAATTCCTGTAACTTTCAACTTTGTCGCGGTTGGTAACGTAATGTATTCTGCCACGCCGTGTGCGCTGAGATGATTTGCACAAACTTTGGCTTGTTCAAATAATGGCGCGACTAATCCAAATGTCGCGCCACGATGTTGAATACATTCACCGACCGCGTAAATACTAGGATCATAACTTTGCAAGGTATCATTGACTACAATCCCACGTTCGCAATATAAACCAGCTTCTTTTGCCAACGCCATATTCGGCTCAACGCCAATTGCGGTAATAAACAAATCACACGCTAATTCGCTCGCGTCTTCAAATTGTGCAGCGATAATATGTTTATTTTCATTGCCAATTAACCGCTGTAGTTTCGCGGTCATTTTGAACGTAATACCACGCTGTTCAAGTTCAGTTTGCAGTAATTTCGCCGCCGTTTTATCAAGCTGACGATTGAGCAACACTTCGTTGCTATGAACAACGGTGACATTCATGCCACGCAACGCCAGCCCATTTGCCGCTTCCAAACCCAATAACCCACCACCCAAAACCACCGCTTTTTTATGCTTGCGGCTGTAATCGAGCATTTTGTTTACGTCCACAATGTCACGAAAACTAATCACGCCTTCTAAATTATTGCCTTCCACTTTGGGGAAAATCGCTTTTGAACCCGTCGCAATTAACAATCGGTCATAACTTGCGGTTGTGCCGTCAAGCGCAATGACTTTTTTATAACCACGTTCAATGCGTGCTACCGCTTTTTTCTCGCCTGCGTGAAGTTTAATTTTATTGTCCGCGTACCATTGACGTGAATTGATAACGATGTCTTCAATGGTTTTATCGCCCGCCAAAACGGCTGATAACATAATTCGATTGTAGTTTCCGTAAGGTTCTGCACCGAAAACTGTGATTGCATATTGATCTGGGGACGCGCTCAATAATTCTTCAATCGTTCGCATTCCTGCCATGCCGTTGCCGATGACGACTAATCGTTGTTTGGGTTTCATAAATCTGGAATATTCATTGTGCCTTGTGCAACCATAACCGCGTTGCCGCCGACACGAATTGTTAGTAAATCATCACCTTTGTGATCCATTTCTAAATTCAAAATACTTCGACGAGTATTTTTATCACCACGATCAACGGTAAAGGTGTAAGTGCCTTTTTGCATAAAATCAAACGAACATAAATACGAGGCAAACGCGGGCATCGCGCTTCCAACAGGTGGATCGTCCTGAATCCCAATCCGTGAACCAAACAAACGCACGTTAAAATCAGAATCTGCAAAAGGTGTTTTAGGTGAGAACAACAGCACTTCTTGCGCGGAAGTTTGCGGCGCACTGGATTGATCCCAAATATCGTAATTAAATTTTGCATTTCGCACGCTGTCATATTTCCAAACAGGAATTATCAAATACGCAATATCTGAAAAAACCAAGCGGGGCGAGTATTTTTTGTGGTCAAGTTCGGAAACGTCTAACGATAAAAAACTCGCTAATTCGTCGTCGGACGGCGTAAAACGGTCAATTGACGACGTGGCTTTGCGGGTAAATTGCACAAACGTCGGTTGTCCATTTTCTGCGCTGATGCTGATTTCAACCTCGCCCGTATTTTGCTCAAAAACAATCGGTGTAATTTTTTTAGTCAATTTTATTTCACCGCAACTCGCCAATACAAAAGCCGTCGCAATAATCGGATGTCCTGCAAAATTGATTTCATGTTGCGGTGAAAATATCCGCATCACTCGCGTAGAACTTTCTTTTTTTGAGTGAAATACAAAAACTGTTTCAGTCAAATTTAATTCTCGTGCCACGAGTTGCATTTGCTCAGTATTTAAACCTTTAGCAACAGGAAAAACCGCGATTTGTGCGCCGTTGAAAATTTGCTTGGTGAAAACATCGACAATGTAATATTTATATTTCATAAAGTTACTCCGATTTGAACGGTGTCGTTTTCAATGCGGCTCGCATAAACGGGCAAAATCACATTTTCATCTTCCAAACAAACACCCGTTGCCAAATTGAAATGTTGTTTATAAAGCGGTGATGCGACCACAATTTGCCCTTTTAAATCACCCACTACGCCACGCGATAACACGTTGGCGTTGCCGAATGGGTCGAAATTGCTAACTGCATAAACGGTATTTTTCACATAAAAAATAGCCACTTGTTCACCGTTCACCAACGCACAAATACCCGAATCATTTTGTAAATCTGAAACGCTACAAACATTTAACCAATTCATTACGCCACCTCCGTCAATCTGAAATGTTTGCGCTCGATGTCATTTGCTGGACGAATTTGTCCCCGTTCTTCAACGAAAATCACATTTTCGTCGTGTTGGTCGCTGTTGATGAAATGACGGAAACGTTTGAGTTTGGATTCGTCTTCGATGGTGGTTTTCCATTCGCATTGATAAGTGTCAATGACGTATTGCATTTGCGTTTCAAGTTGGTCACACAACGCTAATTTGTCATCAATGACGACGGATTTTAAATAATCCAAACCACCTTCCATGTTTTCCATCCAAACTGAAGTACGCTGCAAACGCTCAGCGGTGCGGACGTAAAAACTCAAAAATCGATCGATGTATTTAATCAACGTTTCTTTGTCCAAACCTGTGGCGAATAAATCGCCGTGACGTGGTTTCATGCCGCCATTGCCGCAAACGTATAAATTCCAACCATTTTCTGTGGCGATAATGCCCACATCTTTGCTTTGCGCTTCTGCACATTCGCGCGTGCAACCCGAAACAGCGAATTTGATTTTGTGCGGCGAGCGCAAACCTTTGTAACGATTTTCGAGTTCGATTGCTAAACCGACGCTGTCATCCACGCCGAAACGACACCAAGTGCTGCCGACGCAGGATTTCACGGTGCGAAGCGATTTGCCGTAAGCGTGACCCGATTCAAAGCCCGCGTCGATTAACGCTTTCCAAATGTGCGGCAACTCGTCTACTCTTGCGCCAAATAAATCGACGCGCTGACCGCCTGTGATTTTGGTGTAAAGATTGTATTTTTTGCCGACTTGTCCCAACGCAATCAACATATCGGGATTGATTTCACCACCTGTAATGCGTGGCACAACTGAATAAGTCCCATCTTTTTGCATATTCGCAAGAAATGTATCGTTAGTATCTTGCAAACCAACATGAGCATTTTCCAGAATAAACTCGTTCCATTGTGACGCAAGCATATTTCCCACCGTTGGTTTGCACACGTCACAACCTAAACCTTTTCCGTGTTTTTCAATCAAATCGGTGAACGTTTTAATTTCTTCGACGCGGATTAAATCGAACAATTCTTGGCGCGTAAAAACGAAATGTTCGCATAAATCAGTATTAACTTCATAGCCTTGTTTGGTGAGTTCAGAATTCAACACAGATTTTAATAATGCACCACAACCACCACAGCCTGTTGCGGCTTTAGTGGATAATTTTAAATCGTCAACAGTTTTACAACCCGCTTCAATTGCCTCGCAAATATCGCCCTTAGTGACGTTAAAACATGAACATATTTGTGCAGACTTTGGCAACGCATCAACACCTAAACCGACTGATTCATCAGAACGATGCGGCAAAATCAAAGAGTCTGGGTTTTCGGGTAATTCGATGGCGTTCAAATAGTATTGCAACAGCGTGCCATAACCTGAAGCATCGCCGACTAATACCGCGCCGAGCAATTTTTTCTTATCTGAACTAACAACTAAACGTTTATAAATTTCAGCCGCGCCATTTTGATAAGTGTAAACAATTGCGCCTTTTGATTTGGCGTGTGCGTCACCAATACTTGCAACATCAACGCCCATCAATTTAAGCTTCGTACTCATATCTGCACCAGTGAAATGAGCTTCTTCACCTGCTAAATCAGAGATAACTGCGCGAGCCATTGCATAACCTGGTGCAACTAAACCGTAAATCATGCCGTTCCAAAGCGCACATTCACCAATCGCGTAAATATCAGGATCTGAGGTTTTGCATTGATTGTTGATTTCAATACCACCGCGTGCGCCCATCGCTAAACCTGAATTTCGCGCCAATTCGTCACGCGGTCGAATGCCAGCTGAAAATAAAATTAAATCAGTTTCTAATTCTTCACCATCAACAAAACATATTTTGTTCACACACGTTTCACCCGCGACAATCTCACGGGTATTTTTACTGGTGTGAACACGAATGCCTAAATTTTCGATTTTGTGACGAAGCATTGCCCCGCCAGCGTCGTCCATTTGCATTTCCATTAAGCGTGGTGCGAATTGAACAACGTGCGTTTCTAAACCCAAATCTTTTACGGCTTTCGCAGCTTCTAAACCAAGTAATCCGCCACCAACCACTGTACCGATTTTGCCCGTTTTGGCAGCAGCAACCATTTGTTCTAAATCTTCAATCGTGCGATAAACCAAACAACTTGGGCGATTATTGCCAATGATTGGCGGAACAAACGCGTAAGAACCTGTAGCAAAAACAACTTTGTCGTAAGAAATCGTGATGCCTTTTTCAGATGAAACCGTTTTATTGGCTCGATTCACACTAATAACTTTGTCATTTAAATGAATCCTGATGCCGTTTTGTTCAAAAAATCCTTCGGGAACGAGCGATAAATCATCAGCAGTTTTTCCTGCGAAAAATTGGGACAAATGCACGCGATCGTAGGCGGGACGAATTTCTTCACAAAAGGTAACGATTTGATACGTTTCTTTTAACGAACTTTCGGCAAGTTGGCTTAAAAAATACTGCCCCACCATGCCGTTTCCGATAACCACGAGAGTGGGTTTTGTTTTCATGTGTTTTAACCTCAAAAGGCAACTAAAATGCTGTTTGAGATTAGTTTAGCAATGGTTATGCCATTGCTAAACTTATTGATTTTATTGTTTTTTATTATTTTATGAAGCGAAATATTTTACGTTTGCACTTATTGTGTGCATTGTTATGGTGCGATGATAATGACAACATTTTCAAACAAACTCGTGTTAACTTAACCGCTGAGTTAGAATTTAAAATTATTTCGTATCTCTTTCTCATAATGAAAATTGCCAATCCAAAATCTAATAATCATATAAAACAAGCCCATGACATGACTAAAAAACACACATTAAACGCCCGACGATTACTTTGTCCAATGCCCGTAATTCGCACACAAGATGCAGTTAAAAAATTGCGTGTTGGTGATATTTTGGAAATCATTGGTACGGATTCGGGGGTTTTACAAGATATTCCAACGTGGTGCCGTATCAATGGGCATATCGTTTTGGAATCATTCAGCTCTGATTATGACTATCACATCATTTTGCAAGTAGGAAGATAACCATGTCTCACGCGCATTCGCACGGCAAAGCCCACAGTCACTCGCATTCTCACGGTAAAGATACGGAAGTTTTAGCACCTGATTTGGCGAAATTAAAACGCCGTGCCAGCTACGTTGGCGCGTGCATGAATATATTACAAACGCTGATTAAAATTACTTTCGGTATTTTGGGACAATCGGCAGCGTTAATTGCAGACGGTATTCACTCACTTTCAGATTTAATGAGTGACGCACTCGTCATTACCGCTGTGCGTTTAGGTAGTCGAGAAGCCGACACGGAACATCCTTACGGTCATCGACGCTTTGAAACGATTGCTGCGGTAATTTTGGGCGGAAGTTTAGTTGTTATCGGTGGCGGCATTGGTTGGTCTGTTTTCGAGCGATTGACTGAACCTGAAAAATTACCTGTACCAAATGAATTGAGTTTGGCAATTACCGCAGTGTCAATTTTGCTCAATGAATGGCTTTATCAATACACAAAACGCATTGCGAAAATTACGCGCTCGAAATTATTACTTGCCAATGCGTGGCATCAGCGTAGTGATGCGTTTTCGTCAATTGTCGTTATGATTGGAATTGGTGCAGTGATGTTAGGTTATCCATTAGCCGACGCGGTTGCTGCAATTATCGTGGCGTTGCTAGTAATTAAAATCGGACTGAATTTAGTTGTTGAAGGCGTAAAAGAATTGGTTGATACCGCGTTGCCTGCGGAATTAGTTGCTGAAATTCACCATACAATTATGCACATTGACGGTGTTGAAAACATTCATTTATTGCGTACGCGTTACATGGGCGAAGATGCGCTTATTGATGCACATATTATTGTTGATCCGCGTATTAGCGTTTCAGAAGGGCATCGCATTGGCGATATGGTTCGCGACGAGTTAATTCAACGTTTCGATGATGTGATGGAAGTGCTGGTTCACGTTGATCCCGAAAATGACGAAGCGTTATTTGAAGATGTTAAACCGTTAACTCGTGTTAATGTACAAACACTACTTACGCAACATTTGCCCGATTTGCTACCGTATTTAGAGGATTTTCGAATTCATTATTTGAATCAGCAAATCGAAATTGAGTTGATTGTGCCATTTAGTTTGGCGATGCAAACCGATTTATTGGAAGACATAAACGCGACTATTCAACACGTTAAACAAGACGTTCCACAGATAAAAACGATTTTTCTATTCTTTAAAAAAAGTTAAGGGCGAAGGTTTTTTTACTCGATTTTTGGAATTTTAAAGTCGCAATCTTTTGATTTAAAATGTTTTTATTTATACACTAGCACTGTGTTATTTTTCGATATTTTGCTAAAAAATTCTTAACCTTTGCATAATCATCAAAATATGACATTAAGCACTTAACTAATCATCTATACTTAATATTTTAGAGATTTTAGCTTGCTAACCCCGCGCTATTCTGCTAAAAATGCGCGGTTTTAATCTTATCCATTAGGAGTAATTGATGACAGGTAATGTAAGAACTCACGCATCTCCGTTTAGTTTTGAGTCGTATAAAGAAAAAAACGACGAAGAATACATGAATGAAGATCAGTTAAATCACTTCAAAACCATTCTAAATAATTGGAAAAAAGAATTGATGCACGAAGTTGATCGCACTGTTTTACATATGCAAGACGAAGCGGCTAACTTTCCTGATCCTAATGATCGTGCAACGCAAGAATCTGAATTCAGTTTGGAATTACGCACACGAGATAGAGAGCGTCGATTGATTAAAAAAATCGAAGAAGCACTCAAAGATATTGAGTCTAGGGATTACGGTTATTGTGAAACCTGTGGAATTGAAATTGGCATTCGGCGTTTGGAAGCCAGACCGACGGCAACGTTGTGTATTGATTGCAAAACCCTCGACGAAATTCGTGAAAGACAAATGGGCTAATGCCTACCTCGCTTTATACCGGTCGGTTTGCGCCTTCGCCGACCGGACATCTTCATTTAGGTTCAGTTTATACCGCTCTAGCGAGTTTTTTAGAAGCTCGTATCCACAATGGTTTATGGAAAATCCGTTTTGATGATTTAGACACACCTCGTAACGTTGAAAATGCGACAGTCAGTATTTTACGAACGCTGGAAACACTAGGTTTACACTGGGATGGCACGGTAGATTACCAAAGTCAGCATCTTGATGATTATCATGCCGTGCTTGCTGATTTGATGGCACAAAAACAAATTTATCGCTGTCAATGTTCGCGTAAAGATTTAACTAATATTTACGCGAAAACGTGCCGAAATCTAAACATTCCCGCCGAAACGTTACATTCATTACGGCTAAAAACTGACGAAAGACAAATCGCTTTTGACGATGAATTGCAAGGTCATATTTCACATAATTTGACGCAACACAGCGATTTTATTTTAAAGCGTAAAGACAACATTATTGCTTATCAGTTTGCCGTTGTTTTAGATGATGAACGTCAATCAATAAATCATATTGTGCGTGGCATGGATTTATTGAACGAAACGCCAAAACAGATTTATTTACAGCACGTTTTAAATTTGCCCACACCAAATTATTTACACGTTCCCATTATCACCGATTTCACTGGACACAAACTCAGCAAACAAACATTAGCAACCGCTGTTGATTTAACTGAGCCTAATCGCGTGTTATTTCAGTTGCTCGAATGGCTTAAACAAACACCGCAGCCTGAATTACAAAATGCGAAAGCAGATGAAATTTTGACGTGGGCAATTTCCAACTGGAATGTGGCGCGATTGAAAGGCTTGAAAAAAATTGTGGTTTAAATGGAAGACTCATTCAACAACCGCGCTTTTTGTTCACGAAGACGTTCTGTTTTTTCTAAAGCCTCGACTTCTTTACGCGCTAATCGTGTTTCATAACGTTGTTTCGCGTGTAAATTTGTCGGTGCAAGTGCGGCATCTTTCAATGGAATAATGGTAATGCAATCAATCGGACACGGTGCAATGCACAATTCGCAACCTGTACACTCAGAGGTAATGACTGTGTGCATATATTTTGCCGCCCCGACAATGGCATCAACAGGGCAAGCAAGAATACATTTTACACAGCCAATACATTGCGTTTCGTCAATCACCGCAACGCTTTTAGGTTTGTGTTCGCCAAACTGGGAATTTAACGGTTTTGGTGGCACGTTTAAAAATGCCGCAATTCGCACAATTCCTACGTCACCACCTGGCGGACATTGGTTAATATCCGCATCATTTTCAAGCATTGCCGCCGCATAAGGGCGACAACCGTTAAAACCGCATTTTCCACATTGAGTTTGTGGGAGCAAATTATTGAGTGTTTGAATCACTGTTTAGCCTGATTTAACTTGTTTAAATAGTCCGTCACGCCTTGTTTCAGGGACATAAATTCGCGTTCGTAACCTGCGGCTCTTAATTCCCAAATATCGGCTTGGGTAAAACTTTGATACACCCCGTGTAAATTTTTGGGAAAAGGAATGTAGCTAATTTTGCCCCGCTCATGCCAATCAATAACTGTTTGCGCCATCATATTAAATGTTTGCGGTTGTCCCGTGCCGACGTTATAAATTCCGCTACGTTGTGAATGATATAAAAACCACAAATTCACGGCGACCACGTCATTCACATAAACAAAATCACGCTGTTGCTCACCGTTGCCGTAATCGTCACAGCCCTCAAATAATTTTACTTCGTCAGAGGTTTTTAATTGCTGATTGAAATGCCACACGGTGCTACTCATGTTGCCTTTGTGCTGTTCACGCAAGCCGTAAACATTAAAATAACGCAAGCCGACAATTTGGCTAGTTGCACGCGGTAAAATACGTCGTACATATTGATCAAATTGAAATTTAGAATACGCATACATATTGACGGGCTTTTCACACTCTCTATCGACGCGAAAACCATTTTCCCCCGTGCCGTAAACCGAAGCTGATGACGCATAAATAAAGGGAATGTGCTTTTGTTGGCACCATGTCAACAAACGTTTGGAATACTCGTAATTATTCGCCATCACATAACGCCCATCCCATTCTGTTGTCGCACTGCAAGCACCTTGATGAAAAACGGCTCGAATATGCGTCAAGAAATTTGGATTGTTTAAGCGTTCGATAAACTCGTGCTTGTCAATGTAATCGGCAATGTTCAAATCTGCGATGTTGTGCATTTTGTGACCGTTACTTAGATTATCCACCAACAAAATATCGTTTTCGCCGTGTTGATTAAGCGTGTGAATTAAATTACTGCCTATAAATCCCGCACCACCAGTCACTATAATCATTTTATTGCCCTCTATAATTAAAAACTAAACTTCGGAATAAAACTGCACTTCACCTGTTTCAACATCGTACATTCCACCGACGATACCAATCGTGCCACGTTGCAATAAATCATTCAAAACTCGACTGCGTTGTTTAATCTGAGCTACCATCAATTCCACATTACGTTCAGCCACTTTTTGAATTAAAACATTATCGTGTCCAATTTCAGTAACGTGATTTTCAGCGCAAATGAGTTGAACAGCTGGTTCTATTTTATCGAGTAAACCCGTCAAATGATCCAATTTTACTTGATTACACGCGCCTTTAATCGCGCCACAATGGGTATGTCCTAACACCACAATCAATTTTGAACCCGCCACCTGACACGCGTATTCCATACTACCTAAAATATCATCGTTCACGATATTTCCCGCTACACGGGTACTAAATACATCTCCCAAACCTTGATCAAAAATCAACTCTGTTGAAGTGCGTGAATCCATGCAGCTTAAAATAATCGCAATCGGAAATTGTCCTGGTTGCGTGTCATTGACTTGTTCGAGCAAATTTCGATTTGCTTTTAAATTATTTACAAAATCAGCATTACCTTCTTTTAATAAGTCTAAAACTTGCTTAGGTGTGAGAGATTGCTGACTTTCGTAAGTATGCGCCCGTGCATTTTCGACGGGCGGTAAAACACCAAAACCACGCATATTTTCCAAATAGAGTTGAATATTTTTAAACGAGGCTTCTTTTTTGAAATCTCGAATCACTTCAAAAACATCGTAATCAAGATATTTAGAACGTGTTGCATCAATGAATACTTCAGAATGCGAAGGCAATTGTTCCAATGTCCGTTTAATTATGGCTTTATTCAAAAATGAAACGTGTTCTGGTAAGCGAAAAATGATTTTATTTCCTTTACGGGTTTCATGAAAAGTCAGCGAACTCTTATAGTTTTCGAGCAGAATAGACAGCAATGCTGTAGCGAATCCGATAACAATACCAATCAATAAATTGGTAAAAATTAACGCTAAAATCGTGGCACAAAAGGGAATGAAATGATACATCCCTGCATGGTACATTTTTTTAAACACACGAGGACGCGCCAATTTATAACCGACAACAAGCAAAATACTCGCCAAACTAGCCAAAGGAATTTTATTGAGCAAATCGGGAATTAAAAGCACCGTGAGTAATAACAAGAACCCCGACACAAAACCAGAAAATTTAGTTTTTGCACCCGATTGAATGTTAATTGAGCTACGAATAACCACTTGTGTCATGGGCAAACCGCCTAATAAACCAGAAGTAATATTGCCAACGCCTTGCACAATTAGTTCATGATTTGTTGGCGTGACACGTCGATAATGATCTAAACGATCCACCGCTTCAACTGCCAATAATGTTTCTAAACTCGCTAAAAATGCCAACATCAACGCACTAAAATAAACATCAGAATTGGCTAATTGTGAAAAATCGGGCGTGTGCATTTGGGCTAATAATTCGCCCATATTTGTAACAACAGGAAGATTCACTAAATGTGATTCTTTCAAAGCTAAATCGGGATAAAACGTTTGCAAAAATGCGTTGGTAAAAATGCCGATTGCAGCGGTAACAAGCGTGCCGTGCAATACTTGGAAGAAATTACTTTTTTTAAGTCGAGGACGTTCCCATAAAATTAAAATTACTAAAGACATTAAAGTAATACAAATTGCAATGGGCGAAAAAAATTCCAACATATTCGACAATTCTGTCAGCGTAGAATTATTGTCATTTTTAAAAAACGACAAATCGCCTTCGTAATCACTGTCATAACCAACGGCGTGTGGAATTTGCTTTAAGAAAATAATAATGCCAACACCTGACAGCATTCCTTTAACCACAGAACTAGGAAAATAATGCGCGATAGATCCCAATCTCAATAAACCCATCAAAATTTGCAACACACC
>CAIRCR010000007.1 GCA_903877065.1 uncultured Pseudomonadota bacterium | reverse complement strand
TTTTTTAAATTATTTTTATCTTACTTGAATTTATCCGCAATCATTGCGTTATCGAGTAACTGCTTAACGATTTTAGTTAAGCTCAAGCCACATTCCTCGGCGTAAGCGTTGTAGATTTCTTTTTGCGCGTGGGTCAATCTAATAGTTATTCCCGTTTCTGTTTTGTTTTCTTTTGCAGCGTAAGTGTTGCCAATGCTCGCGCCACGCTTCTTTTTATCTGTCATGTAATGATGCCTCCTATAATAAGTACGGGGCATTGTTACACAAATCTATATTTTGCACATACAAAACTTATTTAATCATCGCGTCAAACCGTTTCAAAATCGCCATTTCTCGGTTCTCCAATCCCTCTAATTCGCTGGCTGGTGCGTCGTTAGCTCGTAGCGTGTCCTCTTTGTCGCGGATTGCTTTAAGCTGGCGTTTGATGCTGATTGCTAACTTGTTGATGTTTATCAGCTTGGGATTATCTTTTAATAGCGCAATCATGTTTTCCCTGTCGCCTTTTTGCTTATAGCCTGCAAACTGCTCCGCAACTTTTCCAACTTCATCGGACTGAGCATAAAAGCGTTTTCGATAATCGTCGATTGATTCATTTTTGTAAAACGCTTTAACAATCGGCGCGTTCTCAATTTTAAATTCTTCGCTGCTGAAAGGTGATAAAGTCTCTCCGCTGCTCACTGCGTCGGTCACAAACCGCCCTGCTCCACCAACAACATAAGCAACCGTGTTTCTCAAGGTTTCGGGCGATACGTCAATCAATCCGCCTTTCACACTGTCGCCGCCTGTCGCCTTATTCAAACCTTTTGCAATATCATCATATATAGTGCCGCGTGTTTTCCTGTAAATCTTCTCGCTGTCGGGCTGGTTTTCTTTAAATGGTGATTCTGGCATTAACGGTGTGCCGAATGCTGATTTATTTACCGCTGGCATTACTACAGGCTTTGCAAACGTCGGTGCGAAAGCAACTAGCGCGTTATCGGCTTTAAAATCGCCGTTTGGAATAGGGTTGCCAACTGGCGAAAAGTTGCCTAAAAACGTCGATGCCAATTTTTGGCTGATTTTATCCGCGTCTCCGCCGTTCAACACTTGAGCAAAACTACGCCCAATATCTCTGAAAAAGCTCCAACCGTAGGCTAATGGAATTGTTACGCGCTTGCCGTCGCCTAAATCAAAACTTAAATTCCGCTCCTGCTCGTAATCGCTTATTAAATCATCCTCTCCGTCGTCGCCGCCCATCATTGCCGCCATGAATCCCAATGTAACCAAACCGCCGACAATCCCCCACGCTTGATTTTTGTGGTTGCTTTGCAGCAAGGTTTTAAAAATGTTGGTCGTGCCTTGGATGTTGGCGTTGGCGAATAAATACATTGCGCCTAGGTGTCCACTCAGCTCGCCGCGTTTCGTGAAATTTACCGTTACGTTAGCCGATAATGATGCGGCTTGATAATCACTGTAACCTGCATCAATCGCTGCTTTAAATGCCGCCAATCTCGTCGCGTTCTCGAAAGCAATATTGATGTTTTCTACTGCGTCCATGATGCTGTTATTAACCGATTTAAACGCTGCTGTGCGTGCTGCGTCTGCATACTTGCCGCGTTTAATTAAATCAATCACACCTTCATTTCCGCCAAAACGTGCAAATTCTTGATGCAATTGCTCCGACATTCTCTCTAAGTTTGAAATATATGCCGTGCTGACACTGCCGCCGCTCGTGCGATAACGCTCTAAAATCGGTTGCCACTCGCTGCTAACTGGTTTTTTAAATGCGAATTTCGCCATTGCTTGCCACGCTCCTCCCCAATGCTTCAATGCTGATTTTGCTAACTTAACACCACCTTCGCCAGTTAAAACCACTGAAATTTTTAATCTAAAACATAACTAGCTCTAACTACTGTTTCTTGTACTCTTTCATCTCAACTGGTACGTCTTTTTCCTCCTGCACTGATTAGATACCTGCCTGAACACAAGACTCTACAAGCTTCAACCACTGTTCAGTTTTTGACTGCAGTCTTTTCTAGTGAAGTCTAAGTAATGAAAGTCCTGCTTATATACTCTCAATCCGCTCAAGTACAAACTGATCTTGCTCTGTGAGATTCAAAAGTCTAGGGATGTAAACGTTCTCGACAAAATCAGGGTAGTGAAGCGAGATGTCTTTGAAAACCTGAGAAGTGAAGATTGCGATCTTCTTGTCTTCAGAAATGAACCTTGTAAGGAAAAACTCGAAAAGCTGCTGGCTATGGTGCAATCTCACTAAAACCTTAAGAGCGACAAGTGATAGCGAGATTTCAAAGTTGCCGATAGTCTCATAAAAAGTCGCTAAGAAGTTAA
>CAIRCR010000006.1 GCA_903877065.1 uncultured Pseudomonadota bacterium | reverse complement strand
GTTCTCTTTTGTTGGCGGATAATCTTTTGATAGGTCTTGCCATAAGTCAGGATAAACCTGCTTAATTGGCGTATTAACGCCGCATTCATTGTTTCGGTGGCAAAGTATCGCCATTGGATTATCAACGTGTGCAAAACCGTCAACCTTGCCGCATGACGGGCATTTTAAGCCGTTGATATATTCGCCGCTGATTTTGAATTTTGGATTGTCGCTTCGTAAGCGGGTGCTGATTTTGTTAATTAAGTTTTGATTGAAATTCATGTGTAGTCATCCATTAAAAGTAATTGGACAACCGAATAAGGCGGATTTGTAGCAGGTGCGTAATTTGTGCATAATAGCTATACAGAATTACGCCCGTTTTCATATCGTCTAGTCGATTGAAATATGTGAGTTAAAAGATTGGTCTCCTTTAACACTGTGTAATTCTACCCTATTTGAACCCGCCATAATGTGCGGGTTTTTTAGTTTTTGTTCTCGCAATTCATCATTTTGCTTTTCGAGTGCATCAGCGCGTAACCGATACCAGTTAACTTTACGATTTGCGATTTCGAGTGCTGTTGATAAGCCAATGATTTCATTTTGTAACGCTTCGATTTTCATTGCGTCGGTCATGACGTTACCTCGCAATCGTATTTAGACAAGTCGTAATCGTCATCGTTACCGATAACTTTCATCTCGCGCCATAACTCGAATAGCTTTTGTACAGGGTTTTCGTCATTCTCGAAAAACTCAGCTACAGATTTGTAGCCATCGAAAAACAGGTCAGCATCACAGCCACAATCAAAGACATCATCTAAAAACCAATAAACCAGCCTTTCATCAATCATTTTAGGCGTTGGTATTGCCTGAAATTCGAGTGCTAAGGCTTGCAATGAATCAATAGCCGTCTTGATTGCGTCCGCACGTTTGGCGCGTTTGATTAACTTTAGTTTGCGTGTTGGTTTCATAATTGCACCTTCTCAGCGATATAAGCATCAACCTCTGATTTGAGTACAACCATAACCATTGGCGACAACTTAATGCCTCTGAATATGCCCGCTTTTATCATGTTTTGCGCGTGCGGCTTTGATACGCCAAGCAATGTGGCGATTTGAATGGGGCGTAAAAATACAGGTGTTATTTCAGTCATGGTGCTAAGTGTCCTATTGATAATAGTCGTTTAGCTGTGCATAATTAAACACAGCAATGCCGACGCAGTTAATTTTTAAAAGAGCGTTGTTGAATTTCATTAACCAATAAATGCGCTATGAAATTACTAATTGAAAAACAGCCCGTGATAGCCTCAGAAACTAATGACACGGGTTTTTTTATGCCTAAAGCAATGCCATTTACTATACACACCACCTAAAACACACGCAAATAATGCGGTTAAAAACATATACTTTTTGTATATCAAATGCTTGAAATTACAAGCAAAACTTTACAGTCATTAACTGTATTATCGCGTAACTCGTTGATTTATGTTAAAGTAACAGCCGCCCGTGAGGGTATGGGGCAATACACTACGGATTTTTTAATTTTTTACACAGTGCCGCAACGCTTGCCGATTACAACTAATCCATACAAACCACACCGCTAAATTCTAAACGAGCGTTACACGCGAATTTCAGGCAATAAAAAAGCCCGTCACAAAATAAGCAACGAGCTTTCATTAAATTATCTCTATTACGCACAGCCTGTTTCGTGACTTTTAGGGTCTAGTTGAATAAACTAATACCAACACAAAAGCGGTCGCATTTTGGCTGTGACTTTGTGAATTGATGCCTCGTAACTTTTTCAGACCCTAGGAAGTTTAGAAAT
>CAIRCR010000005.1 GCA_903877065.1 uncultured Pseudomonadota bacterium | reverse complement strand
CTGAGCTCCTCCAGCGCCTGAACCTGCCGCAATAGAAGCACCTGAAGCAAGTGCAGTAGTAAAGATAAATGTATCTATACCTGTACCGCCAGTAATAGAAACTAAACCATCCACGTCATTGATGCTGATAGTGTTAGTAAAGTTACCTAGCGTAATAACATCCGCACCTGTACCACCTACTACAGTTGTTAACGTGGTTGCCGCTGCAAAGGTAATTGAATCAACCAATGAACCGCCTGTGACCGAAATGCCGTCTACGTCAGAAATCGTTGCTGTATTCGCGTAGTTACCAAATGTCACGATGTCCGCACCTGAACCGCCAACGATAGTTGCGGCAGTTACTGCTGCTGACGACATAACAAACGTATCAATACCTGCACCACCAGTTAGGCTATCATCAGAAGCACCTGTGATAGTATCAGCACCTGAACCTGTTGTAATGGTATCTGCACCAGTACCACCAGTCACACTTGCAACACCTGCCGAACCTAAGACTGTTGATAAATCCAAAACCATTGCTTCAGCATTGGTCGTGTCAAAAGTCACTTTCAACGTGCCTTTAGTGGTGTAAGCACCTGTGATAACGTCCGTACCGTAACCGAAATCGGTAATAGTATCTGTACCCGATGTATCGGTTACAACGAAAGTATCGGCATCTGCACCACCTGTTAATGTGTCGTTACCTGCTGCTGCAGTAATGGTATCAGAACCTGAACCACCTACTAATGAATCAGCACTTGAACCACCCGTGATTGAATCAGAACCTGAACCACCAGTGATGGTTGTTGATGATGAACCACCTGTGATCACTAAACCTTCTGATTGCAATGCAAAGTTAGCGCTGACTCCAGTGACAGTAATTTTTTCAACGCTGACCAAATTTGCATCAGGTAAGCCAGAAGCTGTTACAGAAACAGTCAAGATATCATTGCCATCGCCACCGTCAATGCTGTCCGCAGTGGTGACATAAGTGATAGTGTCGTTACCTGCACCAGCAACAATGGTATCTACCGCAGTGTCCGAGCCACCAGAAATAGTGTCGTTACCTAAGCCGCCAGTGATGCTGTCTGCAGCTGTGCCGCCAGTGATACTCACAGACGTTTTACCTGCTGTAATCACATACGCTGTGCTAGAAGTTGGTACAGTGACTGTTGCAGAGGTTTCGATACCACCGTTGCTTGTATCGCTCGCAGTTAACGTTACATAACCTTTAGAAGCATTAAGGTAAGTCGTTGCATCGCCGTTGAAAGAAGACACTTGTGTTGGCGAGAACGATTCCAATTGTGTTGTTGTCATCGCAGCTAATTCAGCAGCCGTAATGCCAGCAACCGCAGACGTTGTCAAACCGTCGATACCTGCAGTAGTCAAACCTTTGAATGCAGTACCTTTGATTGCTGCAACTGTGTCAGCTGTCAAACCCGCAGTTTGTGTAGACGTTAAGCCACCCAATTGTAATGTAGTGCCTACAAAGAAAGGAGCTTGGTCAGCAGTTAACACAGCAATGTCAGCTGAATCCAAACCGAGCATATTCAAACCTTTGATTGACGTGGGCGAAATCGCGGCAAGTGCTGTAGTTGTCAACGAAGTAACTTGTGCTGAATCTAATTTAACAGCTTGAGCTGCTGTGATCGCAGCAGCTTGATCTGCACCAAATGAATACAATTGAGATGTACTTAACACGTCAAATTGTGCTGGTGTCATTTGAGCAATTTGATCGGCTGTCATTGAGGCAAACGCCCCTGATGGCAATGAAGTAATTGCTGTACTGGTAATTGCTTTAACTGCTTGTGGATTCAACGCAACGATATCTTCTGATTCAAATGCAGCCACTTGTGTTGAAGTTAATACTTTAGCTTGAACTGAAGTCAACGCAGCTGCTTGATCTGTTGTCAATGCAACAATTTGTGCAGTCGTCAAGCCTTTAACGCCAGCTGTACTGATGCTTGCGATAGCACTTGCGTCAATTGAAGACAATGCGCCAGTTGAAATAGATGCCACTTGTGTTGATGTTAATGCACTCATGACAGCAACATTCAAATACTGTGCAGCGTCTGCACCGATTACAGCCAATGAAGCTGTTGGCAAACCTGCAATTTGAGCAGGTTTCAATGATGCAAATTGACCGTCACCTGTTAAGTTAGTCAATGTCAAACCAGCGATGTTGGTTTTAGTTAAACCGCTTAACGCTTGTGTGGTTAACGACGCAACGTCATCAGAAGTGATGGCTGCGATTTGAGTTGAACTTAATACACTTAATTGTTGTGCAGTAAGGTTTGCAGCTTGTTCTGTTGTCAACACAGCGATTTTATCTGTTGTCAACGTAGCAAGAATTTTAGGTTGAACCGCAGCAACGAATTTGCTGTTTAAGTTAGCGACCGCTGTTGCATCAAATGCTGCCAATGTTTTGAAAGAAGTGGCTTGGCTTGGAAGCAATGAACCTGCTTGTTCACTTGTTAAACCAGCCAATTGAGTTGTTGTTAACGCGTTCAATTGCATAGAGCTTAATTTTACAATTTGGTCTGTTTTCAATGTAGCGAAAACATCAGAGGTCATATTTTTGACTGGAACTGCTGCAAAAGCACCTGCAGACAATGCAGCGAAATGATCGCCGTCGACTAATCCAAGTTGAGCTTTGCTCAATGCAGCAGTTTGAGTGCTTGTTAATGCTGAAAATTGATCAGTGGTTAACGCAGCCAATTCGTCAGTGGTTAAAGCTGCAAGTGATAACAAAGGAATAACTGCTTTTGGAAGGCTAGGAATTGCAGTTGGATCAAAACTTGCTACTTTACCAGCAAGTGCTGGATAAGCTGTCGCGCTTAAACCAGCGAGTTGTGCGCCACTCAACGTTGCAACTTGAGCTTTAGTAAGAACTGCTAAATCAGCCGATGTTAATTTTGCGAAGTCGGCTGGTGCAATCGTTGTCATATCGGTTGCATTGGTTAATTTTGGTGCTGCTGCTGCTGTTGCCATTCGTGCATCCTCAAGGATATTAAAAGAAAAATTAAATTACAAATTTTATAAAATGTGGCATGAGTTCTGCTAACTAAATTTCAGGGTTTTGCAAATCAATCCACACCACCATTATCGACACGTTAAAGAAAACTTTAAATAAATTTTTCTTTAATGTTTTGCGCCAAAAAGATGATAACGCATTTAGTCGATTAAATTAAAAAAAAACAAACTTTAGACGGCGATTCCACTTAATTTCAGCATCGTAAATGACATTAAATTCAAATCGGAAATCGTTCTAAAATCTGCTCGATAAGTTTTATTTTCAATGGCTTAAAGGTGAGTTTCTCAACCATTTCGTTAGCAAAGGCAAACGTTAAAATATGTTTGGCTGTTGCGTCATCGATGCCGCGTGACTGCAAATAAAAAATCGATTTTTCGTCCAATTCTCCCACCGTAACGCCGTGTGAACATTTCACATCGTCGGCATAAATTTCTAATTGCGGTTTCGTGTCAATTTCCGCGTCATTCGACAACAACAAATTACGGTTATTCATTTTCGAGTCAATTTTTTGTGCATCTTCGGCGACAACAATACGTCCTTGAAAAACACCCCGCGCCCTGTCATTTAAAATACCTTTGTAAAATTCGCGGCTGATGCCGTTGGGTTTCAAATGGTTGATGCGTGTGAGCGTGTCAAGATGTTGTCGTTGAGAACCCAAATAAAGCCCATTTAAGTCACATTCGGCAGCATTCGCCAAATTACTGACAATATCGGTGCGAGCTAACACACTGCCTAGCGCGAAATTATGATGTGTAAATCGTGAATGATCGGCTTGCTGAATGTAAGTGCCACCAAAATGATAGGCGTTTTCGCTTTCTTGCTGAACTTTGTAAAGTGTCAAATCGGCGTTATCACCAACAAAAATTTCCGTCACCGAATTGGTCAAATAATCGTTATTTTCCGCAGAAATAAACGATTCAATCACCGTTGCTTTAGCGTTTGATTCCAAAATAACAACGTGACGTGTCGGCAAAATGGCAGCTTGCGTGGCAATGTGAATAATTTGAAGTGGTTTATCTAAAGCCACATTTTCAGGCAAATGCAAAAACAGTCCGTCGGTAAAATTTGCAGTATTGAAGTCAATAAACCCGTGTGTGTCGTTAATGGCTTGATTGAATTTGGGTTGCAATAAATCGGCATGATGTTTAATTGCGTCGTTTATGCAGCAAACAACAATAGATTCGGGTAAACCTGACAATTCAGATAGTTGATCATTGAAAAAACCATCTATCAGTGTGAAGTGATAACAGTCGTTTAATGCACAATTGTTTCGCACCGCTTCAAAGAGGGGAGAATCAGTTCTTTTTATCGAAAGAAATTCTCTTTTCGCAATCGCCGAAACGTTGGTATAACGCCAATCTTCAAGGCGATGTGACGGAAAACCTGTTTGTTCAAATTGTGTGGTGGCTTGACTACGAATATCGTTTAACCATGAAATGCTCATGCTTGCTCCAACCAGCCGTAACCTTTTTCTTCGAGTTCCAACGCTAACGCTGCGCCACCTGATTTGACAATTTTTCCATCCGCTAAAACGTGAACAAAATCGGGTTTAATGTAATCGAGTAAACGTTGGTAATGCGTCACCATAATAAAAGCGCGATTTTCACTGCGTAGCGCGTTCACACCGTCGGCGACAATTCGCAGCGCGTCAATATCAAGACCTGAATCGGTTTCATCTAAAATGCACAATTGCGGTTCGAGCATTGCCATTTGTAAAATTTCATTACGTTTTTTTTCACCGCCAGAAAAACCTTCATTCACTGCGCGATACAAAAACTTTTCGTCCATGTCGAGAGCTTTGGTTTTTGCTTTGACAAGCGTTAAAAAATCCATGGCATCGACTTCACTTAAACCTTTGTGTTTGCGAATCGCGTTTAAGGCGGCTTTGAGCAAATAAACATTGGTTACGCCAGGAATTTCCACAGGATATTGAAATGCTAAAAATACGCCTTCACGAGCGCGGATTTCAGCAGGCATTTCGAGTAGATTTTTATCGTTGTAAGTGATTGAACCGCCTGTGACTTCGTAACCCGATTTGCCTGATAAAACGTGCGAAAGTGTACTTTTTCCTGCGCCGTTGGGTCCCATGATGGCGTGAATTTCGCCCGCGTTAACGTCGAGGTTTAAACCTTTGAGAATTTCTTTTGTTCCAACGTTGACGGTTAAATCTTTAATTTTTAGCATGATCTATTTTTAATTTATTAAGAGGGTTAAATTTCAACTTCACTCGGAAAGTCTGGCACGAGTTCAGAATGTAAAAGTTCCATTTTAGGATTGAAAAAACGCATTTTTCCGTTGCCGTCACAAATCCAAAATTCGTGTGCGCCTTGTTCAAAATAAAGCTGCTTTTTCTCCAGCATTTCTTTTGTACTGTTGCTGTTTGATAACACGTCAATGCAGATTTCAGGCGCAATGGAACAATACGTTTCATCTTTAATTTTTTCCAATCGTGTTGGTGAACTCCAAACTACGTCCGCAACGCGAATGCCTTTTCGAGTAAAAATTGCACATTCTGGAAGCACTTCACCTTCATTCAAATAACGAAACAATAAGCGGGTAATTTTTCCTTGTAGCAAAGAATGCCGCTACTAAAAACCTATGAAAATCCATAAAATCTATGGTTTT
>CAIRCR010000004.1 GCA_903877065.1 uncultured Pseudomonadota bacterium | reverse complement strand
GTTGGGAGTTTGTGGCGTAGTGCTGCGAGGGCGGGACTTGACTGAGGCTTGAAGGGCGAGAATGAAGCCCACAAGATTGGCTTTGCAAGGCGAAGTGTGGAAGAGGGCCAGGTCCTCAGGAGTGATGATTCTCTTGGTGGGCGTTCACACTGGCGATTCAATTACTGTCGCGCCAGCGCAAACGTTGACCGATAAGGAATATCAAATTTTGCGTAACGTCTCGCTTGCCATTTTGCGTGAAATCGGTGTTGATACGGGCGGTTCAAATGTTCAAGTTGCCATCAATCCTGTCAATGGTCGCATGATTATCATCGAAATGAATCCGCGTGTGTCACGTTCCTCCGCGTTAGCATCGAAAGCCACAGGTTTCCCAATTGCAAAAGTTGCGGCGAAATTAGCGGTTGGTTTCACGCTAGACGAATTACAAAATGAAATTACAGGTGGCAAAACGCCAGCATCGTTTGAACCGTCGATTGATTATGTGGTTACGAAAGTGCCGCGTTTCACGTTTGAAAAATTCCCACAAGCCGACGACCGCTTAACCACGCAAATGAAATCCGTTGGTGAAGTGATGGCGATTGGGCGCACGTTCCAAGAATCGTTGCAAAAAGCGTTGCGCGGTTTAGAAATTGGCATCAGCGGTTTAGACGAAATTACTGATTTAACGGCGGACGATGCAGGGGACAAAATGCGTCGTGAAATGCGTCACCCTGGTCCAGATAGATTGTTGTATGTTGCCGATGCGTTCCGTAGCGGCATGACGATTGCCGAAGTGCATGATTTTAGCAAAATCGACCCTTGGTTTTTGGCGCAAATTGAAGACTTAGTTTTGACCGAGAAAACGCTTTCAACCAAAACGCTTTCAACACTGAAAGCGGGCGAACTATATAAACTCAAACGCAAAGGTTTTTCAGATTTACGTTTGGCCAAATTGCTCGATGCGTCTGAAACCGAAGTTCGCAACATTCGCCACAAACAAAACATTCGTCCCGTTTATAAACGCATTGATTCCTGTGCCGCTGAATTTTCGTCCGACACAGCGTATTTATATTCAACTTATGAAGAAGAATGTGAGGCACGTGTTTCAGACAAAGAAAAAATCATCATTTTAGGCGGTGGTCCAAATCGAATCGGACAAGGGATTGAATTTGATTATTGCTGTGTTCATGCGGCATTGGCGTTGCGCGAAGACGGTTACGAAACAATTATGGTGAACTGTAATCCCGAAACCGTTTCGACTGATTTTGATACGTCTGATCGTTTATATTTTGAATCGTTGACGCTCGAAGATGTGTTAGAAATCGTTCATATTGAAAAACCAAAAGGTGTCATCGTTCAATATGGTGGACAAACACCGTTGAAATTAGCGCGTGCATTAGAAGCGGCAGGCGTTCCGATTATTGGCACGTCGCCTGATTCAATTGATTTAGCCGAAGATCGCGAACGTTTCCAAAAATTATTGGAACGGATTGGTCTGAAACAGCCGCCGAATGCGACGGCACGTTCAACGGAACAAGCGATTAACGCGGCAAAAGAATTGGGTTATCCGTTGGTTGTGCGTCCGTCTTATGTTTTGGGTGGTCGGGCAATGGAAATCGTCTTTAATGAAGAAGGTTTGCAACGCTACATGAAAGAAGCGGTCAGCGTTTCAAACGATTCGCCCGTTTTGTTAGATCGTTTCTTAGATGACGCAGTGGAAATGGACGTTGATGCGATTTATGACGGCGAGCGCGTTTTGATTGGCGGTTTGATGGAACACATTGAACAAGCAGGTGTGCATTCTGGCGATTCAGCGTGTTCATTGCCGCCGTATGATTTAGCTCCTGCGTTACAAGATAAATTGCGTGAACAAGTTGCCAAAATGGCAGAAGCTCTTGGTGTTCGTGGTTTAATGAATACGCAATTTGCAATTCAAGGCGAAGACATTTACGTTTTAGAAGTGAATCCGCGTGCTTCGAGAACCGCGCCATTTGTTTCAAAAGCAACAGGTTATCCATTGGCAAAAATTGCGGCGCGTGTCATGGTTGGGCAAACGCTTGAGCAACAAGGCATTATTAAGGAACGTATTCCGAATTATTATTCGGTCAAAGAAGCTGTTTTTCCGTTTGTAAAATTTCCTGGTGTTGACCCATTACTTGGTCCTGAAATGAAATCGACAGGGGAAGTCATGGGCGTGGGAAAAACGTTCGGTGAAGCGTTCGCAAAATCTCAACGTGCGGCGGGTGTTGATTTAAGTAATTGCGGCAAAGTGTTGATTAGTATTCGTGACAAAGACAAAGCAAAATTGCCTGAAATTGCCCGAATGCTCGTCGAAAAACAATACGAAATTGTGGCGACAGGTGGCACTGCGCGTTTTTTGAAAGAAGCTGGTTTTCCGTGTGAACTCGTTTATAAAGTGAATGAAGGTCGTCCGAACACCGTGGATATGATTAAAAATGAGCAGATTCAACTTATCATCAACACAACTGAAGGTAAAAAAGCGATTTCGGATTCGTTCACGATGCGCCGCGAAGCCTTGCAACATCGCGTCACTTATTACACCACGATGGCAGGTGCAAGAGCCGCGTGTTTCGCGCTAGGTGAACTTGATGCTGGCGATGTGAATTGCTTGCAAGATTTGCACAAAAGCCTCAATTAAAATATCAATGTGGGCGTGAAAAAAATCGCGCCTACCTAAAATTATCGGAGTTTCAAAAATGAGTAAAGTTCCACTCACAGTCAAAGGTGCAGAAAAATTACGCGCTGAATTAGACGAATTAAAATCAGTCGTGCGCCCACGCATTATTAACGCCATTTCAGAAGCACGGGCGCATGGTGATTTAAAAGAAAATGCCGAATATCATGCCGCGAAAGAACAACAAAGTTTTGCCGAAGGTAGAATTAGCGAAATTGAAGGAAAATTAGCCAACGCGCAAATTATCGATGTCACAAAAGTTGATGCAAACGGCAAAGTTATT
>CAIRCR010000003.1 GCA_903877065.1 uncultured Pseudomonadota bacterium | reverse complement strand
TCAAGTAATTTTTCTGAACTACAGGAAAAATGTTCAAAGGTTTTTTTTCTTCCAGTAATAGAGAAACTTAGGAATATGTCAAAACTTGGAATGTTTTTTTCATCGAGTATATGTTGAATATCGTTATAAGATAATGACCAAACCCAAAACTTATTTGATGCAACGATTGCTAATCGCTGTGCGCTATCTAATGCTACACGGTCTTTATGGTATTTAAATCCATCTGTAAAAATAACAATAGGGCGGCAATCCATCCTCCCTAAAGGATAAAAAATGAAATCTGCACGAGATGGAACTGCAACATCCTCTTTTTCTCCAAGTGAAACTTGAGGTTGCAGAAAATATCGGCAATTTTCACTAAATCGTAGATACCACCCCGCTTTGCCATTATAAAACTCTGGGCGAAACTCAAAATTACTCATTGCGTTTCCAGTTTTTATCAATGCTTCAATAAATCGCGCTTCAAGTTCGCTTTCCACCAGAGATGAAATTTTCACTCCGCGTAAATTTGTTACGGGAGATATTTTGTCTGAATGAGTCCTGAGAGTTTGAATAAAATCGCGAATTTTTTTACTGGAGATCGTGTTGATATTTCGACTGTTGCTATAAACATACAGGCAACGATAGCAACCATCAGCCCCTTCTTTTTGCGTGCAACTACAACGTTCCAATATAGGCATGGCATAATGCGTTAGCACTTCTAATAACGAAGTTTTATCTGTCATCAATTGCTTTAGATAACCTGTGCCACCTGGAATGGAATCATAGATGACTAAATAACGCTTAGTGATTCCCGAATCGGTATCAGGTTCAACATTTTGTGCCACACGCAAATGATCAATCCTGCCTCCAAATTTTTTCTTTAACCCTAAATGTAATGCCGCGACAAAAGAGTTTTCGATAATATCTGCTTCTATGCCTGACGTAATCGGAAGCAGTATGCGAATGGCTTCTGATTGAAATTCTCTGTAAAGATACAAACCATTAACTAAATTTTTGGCATCATTTTTATTTTGAGTTGGGCAGCTGATTGTATGCTCTTGCTCGTTTTGTCTGGATTGAACCATTCCGCATAATCTACAGACTTTAAAACCCCTACGTTTATTTTCGTGACCCGCGATAGTAATTGGCGCAGAATTTTCATCACTTTGCCCTGTATTGATTTCTCTAAAATCTGCTTTCGATATAAATTCATAGCCAAAGGGAAAATCTTCTTTTTCGATTTTCCATGCAGCAGTAATTGCCTGTGGCTCAAAATCAATCAATAACTGCCGAGTAAAAAACTGACTATTTCTATCGTCTCTATCATCTAGGATTCGGCTTTTTTTGTCTGCTGTACTGGCAAAAACCCGTTTTAGCCTTAGCATAGTTTGCCGTTGAGAAACATTACTCCACCATTCATCGGCGCAACGAGGACAATTTTGCTGTTCATCACCAGTATCTACACATTGGGAATGATGACAAGAGCGGCAAAATCGCCATGTTTCTGTTTGGGATACCCGCATATCTATACGAGTAATTTCAACTCTTCGTCCACCTGCATAAAACGTATTGGAAGGAGCTAATTCGGATAAAGCCGCAACAGCGGGGCGTTCATATTCGTAAAGCCAGCTATCTGACTTCTCAGACCCATCATTATCTTTACGCGAACGGTAAATAACAGAACGTAATAAAACGCCTTGTTCTGGGAAAGCATAATTAGGAATTAAACCTTCATCAGTGAAAAATTGCAGTGTATCTTTATTTCTTATCTGCTTTGCTAATCCCTCTAATGCAGAGAATTCATTTTGCAGGGCGAGCAAATCTTCTTTGTCTTGTGGTGATAAAACGGAATTATTTTTTATTTTTTTGATAACCGTATTTATCCGCTTCACTTCGCTAGTAAGTGAATCCAGCTCTTGTTTTTGTTGTACCAGCTTTTCTTGAATACGAAAACTTAAACTTCCTGTGATTGAGAAATCACCTGCCGCAAACTGCTTGATCCAATCTATTGAAAAATCACTCAGTTTTGCACCAAAATCTGAGTCAAACAAAGCTAAAAATTGTTCAAGTAGCGTTGTTTTATTTAGTTCTATGTAATTTAAAAAATTGTATGGGAATTTGTCATTGCCTTTCGTGAAAGAGGTTA
>CAIRCR010000002.1 GCA_903877065.1 uncultured Pseudomonadota bacterium | reverse complement strand
CCGATTTGCTTGCGGTGAGGACGCGCTTGCAGATTTAAAGATTGTGACTAAAAAATGGAAATATCATGCTGTCAAAAGTTACCAAATCGTTGAACATCAAGCCTTTGAAGGAAAAGGACGACCTAAAAAAGATCAAGAGCCGACAAAAACCGAATATCAAGTCATTGCCGAATTTGAAACGGATACTCAAAAAATAGATCTCGAAAAGTCTAAAGAAGGTCATTACGTTATTGGTGGAAATACTGATTCAAATGAACTCAGTGATGCTCAAGTGGTTGCCGCTTACAAGCAACAACAGCAGGTAGAACACGGCTTCCGTTTTCTTAAAGACCCATTATTTTTACATCCTCATTATTTCTAAAAAATCCAAAACGGATTATGGCATTACTGATGGTGATGCTCTTGTCATTACTGGTGTATGGTATTGCTGAACGTCGAATGCGAGCGGCTTTGGCAGAACAGAAAGAAACACTTCCTAACCAAATTGGACTGGAAGTTGAAACACCAACTTTACGATGGATATTTCAGTTGCTGTATGGAATAAATTATTTGGATATTTCACTTGGAGAGCAGCACCATCAAGCGATTGAAGGGATTACGCCGCTGAAACAGAAAATTCTACAGCTGTTTGGTAAAGGCGTGGCTGAGATATATCGAATTTCTTGTGCTTGAGACCCGCTCAATGTGAGTCAGTACAACACAAATCACAATTTTAACTTTGAGGTAAAAAATGAATAGACGAGATTTTCTTAAACTGTCTTTACACGTTTTGATGGCAAGTGGCTTGAGCAATGTCGCTCACGCTGTTGGTGTCAGTCCGAAAAATACACAAACGAGCATTGATGTAATTATTATTGGTGCGGGTATTTCGGGAATTGCAGCAGCAGTAATGTTAAAAAATAAGGGTTATCGTGTATTGATTTTAGAAGCACGAAGTCGTATCGGCGGAAGAATTTGGACGGAAAAATCTTTAAATACACCACTGGATTTAGGAGCATCGTGGATACATGGTGTAACAAGTAATCCAATTAAACAATTAGCAGATAAATTTCGTTTAAAAACCGTACCGACCAATTATGATGCCCGTCAAATCTATCGCGCTAATGGCACACCACTTACCGACGATGATGTTACTCTTTTATCCGATCGCTATGATGCGGTTTACACTCGAATTTTAGCAGTACAAAAGCAACGACGTAGTAGCAATTTGTCCGATATTTCTTGGCAAACTGCACTTGAGCAAGAACTCATTAACGAAAAATTCACCACCGCTGAATTAACTGAGCTGTATTATTCTTTGAATACGGAACTCGAACACGAATACGCAGCTGATTTAAGCCAGATTTCTTTGTTCAATTGGGATGTCGAAGATGCGTTTAAAGGTGATGATCATTTAATTTCAAATGGTTATGGGCAGATTATTGAGCAATTAGTGCAAAGTGCTGCATTGTCGTCAGATATTTTAACCAATCAAATTGTTAAATCGGTGGATTACAGTAAAACAACAAGCGTTAAAATTACCACGAATCAAACTACATTTGAGGCTAGAACTGTTCTTGTTACGCTACCGTTGGGCGTATTGAAAACGAACACAATAAAATTTACGCCGTCACTTCCCACAACCAAACAAAATTCAATTAAAAAACTCGGTTTTGGTGTGCTGAATAAAACCTATCTACGTTTTCCTGAGTATTTTTGGGAACAAGATGCTGACAGCCAATTGGTTAATTCAATTTCTACAATTAAAGGGCATTTTGCAGAATGGCTAAATCTTTATTACTACACCAAACAGCCTATTTTGTTAGGCTTTAATGCAGGAAAGCATGGAAAAGAAATCGAAAGTATGAGCGATGAATCGATAATTTCTGAATGGATGCAAACATTGCGGGCAATTTACGGCAATGATATTCCCGACCCCGATGGTTATCTCATCTCGCGTTGGAATAAAGACCCTTATTCATTGGGTTCTTATTCTTATGTCGGAGTTGGTGCAAGTGCCAAAGATTATCAAGAGCTGGCTAAATCGGTAAATAATCAATTATTTTTTGCAGGAGAAGCCACTTCGTTTGATCATCCTGCAACGGTTCATGGGGCATTTTTATCGGGTGAACGTGAAGCAAAGAAAATAATGGCGGCGATTCCCACGGCAAGCAAATAATGGCAGCCGTCACGATTTGAGAGGGAATTTAGTTTTTCGCCGCGCCATAAAAAAATCTTTTAATAATTGCGAACAAAACTCTTCCAAAACACCGCCTTGCCAATTGACACGATGATTCAAAAATACCGCATCTGAAAGATTTAACGCATGACAAACTGCCCCACGTTTTTCATCGAATGCACCAAAAACCAACCGTTTAACGCGTGCGTGACTAATTGCTCCCATACACATCACGCACGGTTCTAATGTCACATAAAGTGTCGTGTCAATTAACCGATAATTTTCAACACATTTTCCCGCACGCCGAATTGCAACAACTTCAGCGTGTGCGCTTGGATCATGCGTTTCAATTACCGCATTCCAACCTTCGGCGACGACTTTTTCATTTTTGATTAACAACGCACCAACGGGAACTTCTCCCGCCGATTCTGCACGTTGCGCCAATCGAATCGCATAACGCATCCAGCTTTCGTCTATTTCGTTTTGATTTTCAGTTAAAATACTGCTCATTCTTTAATCTCAATCTTAAAATTCAATGTCAAAATTCAATCTGCAAACGCTTTTTCGTCCTGAAGTTTTAGCCTTGTCAGCGTATCACGTCCCAGACGCGCAAGGTTTTATCAAACTTGATGCAATGGAAAATCCTTATGCTTGGTCAGACGAAATCAAACAAATGTGGTTGGCACGGTTGCAAAATGCGCCATTAAATCGTTATCCCGACCCGCAAGCGCGTGAATTGACAGCAACGTTGAAAACGTTAAATCAACTTTCTGACAAAATCGATGTGTTACTTGGCAACGGTTCGGACGAAATTATTCAACTTTTGCTGATGGCTTTACCGCTAAATTCGCACGTTTTAAGTACCACGCCGAGTTTTGTTATGTACAAGCAAATCAGCGATTATTTGGGTTTGAATTATCACGGTGTTTCGCTACGCGCTGATAATTTTGATTTAGATTTGCCAGCGATGCTTGCCGCAATTGAACAATACAATCCAGCAATTATTTTTCTGGCGTATCCGAATAATCCAACAGGAAATTTGTTTAACGTTGATGCAATAAATCAAATTATCGACATGACGAATGGTTTAGTCATTATCGACGAAGCCTACGAACCATTTGCAAATTCGAGTTTTATACACAACGTTAAGAACAATGTTTTGGTCATGCGAACAGTGTCAAAATTGGGCTTGGCAGGTTTGCGTTTAGGTTACATTGCTGGAGAACGTGAAATTATTCAGCAACTGCATAAAATCCGCTTGCCTTATAACATCAACGTTTTGACACAATTGAGCGTGCAGTTTGCATTAGAAAACAAGGAATTGTTTGACCTGCAAACACGCGCAATTTGTGACGAAAGGGCGTTAATGTTGAAGGCATTAAATTCGCTCAATGGCATTACTCCTTACGAAAGTGCGGCGAATTTTATTTTGTTCAAAACACCAGAAAATCAAGCCACGAAAATTTTTGAGTCGATAAAATCGCAAGGTGTGTTGATTAAAAATGTGCATCCGCAAGGTGGGTTATTAAGCGATTGTTTGCGAGTTACCGTCGGAACGCCTGAGGAAAATCAGGCATTTTTAGCTGCGATTAAAGTCGCGATTTAATTATTTTTTGGTCGCGTAGCCTGCTTACCGATGAATAAATCATTACTGACAATTTTCACGGCATTTATCCATTTCAATGATTTCTCACAGTCTGGCGAGTATGGTGGCTGTTTACAAACACTAATTCGTCCATCGTTAAATTCATCAAAATGAAAATTTACCAACGGACGAATCCGTCGATCTTCGGGCGGAATTGCATAATCCATAATCGTCCGTTCGTTAAAATGAAGCAAATTCAAAATTAACTTAGGCACTTGATAAAGTGGAAGTCGCCCTGTTTTCACCACGCCTTTTTTACCATCAATAACAATTAGCGGTGTGCTAACGTGAAACTGAAACATCGCATCGGAAAAATCACCACGATTATTCGCTAACACGCCCGATTCTTCATAACCCGCAAATTTTTCGCCTAGAAACGGTAAGTGATCGCCAAAAGCCACAATGATTCCATCAGGGTCACGCTTTTGTAATGCGATGACAAAATCCATAAATTCCCGCGATTTGTAGTAAGTTGTATTTGCGTAGCCATTTACTTCATCAATTTGAGTATTACTGGTGATTTGTACTGGGTGATTTTCATTAAGCGGATAATCCCAATGCCCAAAATAGGTCACGATATAATCGAAAACAGGCTGTTTATTTTCAAGCGGCAATTTTTCTAATACTTGTCGATAAAGTGAACTGTCGCTCAAAAATTCGCGGTTCAAATCATCTAAGATAAAATCTTTTTCTGACCAATAAGTTTGAAAACCAATTCGTTGATAAGCATTCACTCGATTCCAAAATACTGGCGTATTCGGATGTGAAGCAATTGTTTTATAACCGTTATCTGCAAGCAATCGCGGCAAACATGGGACATCATTGGTTAATTGCCGTTCAAATTTCACCATATTCTTCATCACGGGAAAACCACATAGCACTTCAAATTCCGAATTTGCCGTCATGCCCGCAAAAACAGGCACAATCGCAGTAGAATTATCAGCTCGTACCCATAATTTACGAAAATCATCGGCGAGTGGATTTTTACTAAATTTTACTTGCGCTAACCTGTTGGCATCCCAAAAAGATTCTAGCAAAATCAAATGTACGTTGCGTGGTGTGAAATCTTCAAAAGCATTTTTTTTAATTTGTTGATTTAACAAAAATTCGGCAGCTTCGCGAGCATCATCAACGTCGGGCGGCGTATCAGCACCCAAAAAATAACGAGCCGTTTCAACCAGCGCATGAACTGTCGCGCCTTGCCAAATATAGTTTGAACGCTGATCCCATTCTGTCGTGCCGATGTAAGTGTCAATCGGATAAACAATCAAATTCGGCTGATACAACATCGTCATAGTCAACAAGCTAGCCAACATGACACCGATATAATTTTGCCAATACCGAACAACAGTCAGATTGAAAAAAACCAGACTCACCAAACCCGCTAAAACAAATGCCAACGCGATAAATTGCCAGCCCGATAAAATCAATAACAATGATCGTAATGCAAAAATATCATCGGGCATAATCGGACCACCAAAAAAGGCAATTTTGATTGGATTTCCAATGTATAAAATCCCCATAATCAGCGCGTGCAGAATAGTAAAGCTCCAAGCACGATGTGATAAAGCGTTCAAAATATAGCCGAACATTAACTGTGTGGAATAATCTAAAGGAATAGCAGAGTAAAAAATCTGCACATCGAACTCAAAAACGCTAATAACGTAATACAGTGCGTAAAAAAACGTGGTGGAATAAATCGGTAAAAATGGAAGATTACGACAGTTCGCACGAAAAAAGGTTTTATCAATCATTGAAATCAGTGTTGCAACATTTCTAAAACCAAAGCTGCCATATTTTGAATACCACCGCCCTGCCCTAATTTTTTACACACAATTTCTAAATCGGCACGACAATTTTGGACAGCTTCTGAATCAGTCAAAAAATGTTTCATTTCGGCGGCTAAATTCTGAGCGGTCACATCATTTTGAATCAACTCACGCACAATTTGTTCACCAAAAATAATATTGGGAAGCCCAATAAATCGCGTTTTTACCAGCCTTTTTCCAAGATGATACGTCAATGCATTTAAGCGATAACAAATGACCATCGGCACACCGAGCAACGCAATTTCGAGCGTTGCTGTGCCTGAACACGTCATAATTGCGTTGCAACATTGCATCACATCGTAAGGCTGATTTTTAATAACGGTAACACTGATTTTGGTTTGATTTAAATAGGCTTGAATCAATTCATCAGTAATTGAATCGGCTTGCGGCAACACAAATTGGCAATCAGGAAAATCGACTTTCAAACGTTCTGCCGCAGAGAGCATAACGGGTAACAATCGTTTAATTTCATTGGCGCGACTGCCAGCAACTAAACCAATAATTGGTGCATTTGAACTTAACGAAAAATGTT
>CAIRCR010000001.1 GCA_903877065.1 uncultured Pseudomonadota bacterium | reverse complement strand
TTTCCGATTCGCCCAAACATCTGCACTATCGTAAGAAACAAAGATAGGCATATCACCAAAAAGCAAAATACCGCGTTCATTTGCGTAGGTTTTTAACGCCGACCATTGCTTGAAAAAAACATACTGCTCAAACTTAACCATTTCCAGTGGAATTTTTAGGAAGAAACGAATGTCATTTAATGCCGCTAAATTACGATTTTTAAAATCATCCTCCCAATTATTCCAACTTTGCAGATTAAATTTATTTCGTAACACCATAAACATCGCAAAATCATCAAGCCAGTAATGATTGGTTACGCAAAATTTAGCAAAATCATCTTTTTGAGCTTCCGTAGCGTGGGCTTTAAAACCAGTAAACGCTTTGCTTAATATGCAACCCCGATGAAATTTTGAATGCGAGTCACAGATTTCACAAAGTTCTTCCTCAGAAATCCATCCTTGCGCGACTAAGGCTTTACAGTTAATTAACGCAGGATTACCCGCGTGTGCCGAAAGGGATTGATACGGTGAGTTGTCTTCGTGCGTAATTCCTAAAGGTAAAACCTGCCACACACTTGCGCCCACATCGTGTAAAAAATCGACGAAACGATACGCATCTTGTCCCAAATCGCGACTTGGCAATGACGTAATGTGTAACAGCACGCCAGCACGGCGTTGATTTAAAGTTGCGTTCATATCGTTAACTCCATGTTAATTTTTTGTACCTTGTTAATGTTCTGTGCCTTTTCGCATCGTGCCGCCCATTGCTGGTGCGCCAGAGCCTTGCGTAAACGAAAGAGCTAAATAAGCGGGTGGTTTTTCACCAAGTAAATGATACAAATTGGTCAAATTCATGCGAAATTGTTTTTCAAAACTACTCACCGCGTCGTTAGAATTGTAATCACCAAACCACCAAAACCAATCCGAACCTTCACAAACAGCAAGTTGTAAATCTGCCTTTTCACGCAATTTGGCATCAATTTTTTTAGTTGCCGTAACCTTATCAAACATCGCTTTCGCATCACCTAACATATCCCAACCGCGATTTTTGTCGGTGTCACCAATCCATGTTGAAAATGTACCGTAAACCCAACTGCCTGCTACTAATTTGTTTAATGGCTTAGTTTCCACTTTTTGTTGCACACATTCTGCAAAAGTAGTCATTTGAATGCGTGGATGAATCGACAAACGACGATAAAGCGCACTTAAAAAATAAATACCGTTTTCTGGGAAATGCTCCCAAGCATTTTCGCCATCCATGATAATAGAAACGACAGCATCAGGGATTTCACGATCCGCAATATGTTCTAAATGATGAATTAAATCACTGACGGCATCGTCGCCGTGCCATTTTGAATATTGAAAACCAATCGTATCTGATAATCCGTCATCACGGAAAAAACAGCGAATATCACCACCTTTTAATTGAAAGGGATGATAAGTACTTTCGGGGTGGCTATTTTCGGCGCAGTTCAAACTATTTCCCAGCACTGAACCGCCACTTGCTACCCACTCAAACCCGAAATCATCTAAAATTTTAACCGTTTGTTCACTTACACTGCCTTCCGAAGGCCAACAACCTTTTGGCGCAAAACCAAAAAAGCGTTTGAACACTTTCACGCCTTTTTCCAAATGCCATAAAACCCGTTCTTCACCGTTGGGATATTTTTGCAATTCAGGCAAAGGCGCGTGTGGCATAGCTTCGTGAGTTGATTTTATATCCAATAACAACGGCATAATCGGATGAGCGTAAGGCGTAACCGATAATTCAATCTGTCCTTTTTGCGCCAATCGTTTATAACGCTCCAAAACATTTGAAAGTTGATCGGAAATAATTTCGAGCATCTCTAAACGATCCGCTGGCGTGTAATTATTTCCTTTAGCGAGTAACTGATGCGCCCGAATGTCGTTTAATTTTACAGTTTCCCCCAACCACGCTAAGTGATACCACATCAATAAATCAGCGATAAATTGTGCGTTGACGTACTGAGTAATCTCCTTTTCAATCAAAAATCCTGCTGTTTGCGCTAAATGTTTGAAATGCGGGTAACGATTGATTTGACGTTCTTCGTTTGCTTTCAAACAATCGGTCATGATTTTCAAAGGCATAAACGGTGTACTAAATACACTTGAATCATCGGCTAGTGCCGCTAACAATGGGTCAGTAAACGCAGTACGATCGTGCAAATATCCGCTCACTTGACGTGCGTATTCCTCAATTTGTTCCAATAAAATGGGGGCGAAATTGACAACGACTTTAGCTTCAGGAGAGGCTTCTAAATGCGCCACCATATCAACGTAATCTTTTATGACGTGTAAATAAGTCCACGGCAATTTAAATTCACCCGTCTGTAAATCACGATATTCAGGTTGGTGCATGTGCCAGCAGATTACTAATTTTAATTTTTTCTTATCGAACATAATGTCTTCTCGCGCCTAACATTTCAGGGGTTACTAATACTACGCCACCAGCACTAATTTCGTAGCGTTCTGCATCTTCTTCATGATTTTCACCGATGATTGTGCCTTCGGGAATATCACAGCCTTTTTCAATAATTGCTTTGGTAATTCGACAATGCCGACCGATATTGACATCAGGCAAAACAATCGAATCTTTAATAACACTGTAAGAATTTACACGCACATTTGAAAATAATAACGAATGACGAACCGTTGCACCAGACACAACACTGCCACCTGAAACCATTGAATCAATAGCAACGCCGCGTCGCTCGTCTTCATCAAAAACAAATTTTGCGGGTGGTGTTTGTTCTTGATATGTCCAAATCGGCCATGTTTTATCGTACAAATTCAAATCGGGACGAACACCAATCAATTCCATATTTGCAGACCAATAGGCATCAATTGTTCCCACATCGCGCCAATAACTTTGCGCTCCGCTTTGTAAATTTAAAAATGGATACGCGTTTACAACATATTTATCGATAACAGCAGGAATAATATCATGACCAAAATCATGGGTAGAATCCTTCGTATCAGCATCTTTGAGTAGTTGCTCAAACAAAAATTTTGCGTTAAAAATATAAATTCCCATTGATGCCAAAGCTGTATCGGTTCGTCCTGGCATAACTGGTGGATGTTCTGGCTTTTCAACAAAGGCTTTTACACGACGATAATCATCAACGTCCATCACACCAAATGCAGAGGCTTCTTTAAGTGAAACTTCAATACAGCCAATGGTTAAATCTGCGCGTTTTGCAACATGGTCGGCAAGCATTGCGCCATAATCCATTTTATAAATATGGTCGCCTGCTAAAACCAAAATATGTTCAGGATCTCGACTACGTAAAATATCAATGTTTTGAAAAATAGCATCTGCTGTTCCGCGATACCAAGAATCTTCACTATGACGCTGCTGTGCGGGCATTAAATCGACGTATTCACCAAATTCACCGCGTAAAAACCCCCATCCTTGTTGAATGTGTCGAATTAGCGAATCAGATTTATATTGTGTTAAGACACCAATTTTACGGATGCCTGAATTCATACAATTTGAAAGTGGAAAGTCAATAATACGAAACTTGCCACCAAAAGGAACGGCGGGTTTAGCTCGCCAATCTGTCATGTTTTTTAAGCGTGAACCACGACCACCTGCCAAAATTAAAGCGATAGTATTGCGTGTAAGGTGACTGACGAATTGATCAGTATTTGGATTAGATGATGGCATTTTGCTCTCCCGTATTTTATATAGTTACACAACTTTTTTTTTGTTTGCTACACTTTGCAAACATCATCCTATTTACATTGAGGCTATTCCTAAATGAAAAAGCAACTCCCCATTATCCTGGATTTCGATTCAATCAAAATCGCAGCGGCACAACATCATAATCCTTTTTCTGTGTTAGGTCGCCACCCAAAAACTAACAAAATACAGGTGCGTTTATACTTGCCTTACGCAGAATCGGTGTATTTTACGCACGATAATGTTGCAATTTCGCGTATTGAAGGCACTGACTTCTTTGAATATATTGCAAAAAGAGGTGAATTACCGCCACATTACCGCATTACATGGATTGATAAAGATGGTGGAAATCACGAACATTATGACCCTTACGATTTTGGTGTCCAGTTGCCTGAATTTGATTTGCATTTATTTGGTGAAGGCAAGCATTGGCACATTTATCAAAAACTTGGCGCACATTTATACACCGTAGATGGTATTGAAGGTGTTTTATTTGCCGTTTGGGCGCCTAATGCTGGACGAGTTAGTGTTGTTGGTGATTTCAATCGTTGGGACGGGCGTTGCCATCCCATGCGAAGTTTAGGCGGTAGCGGCGTGTGGGAATTATTTATTCCCGACTTAGCCGCTGGCGCTTTTTATAAATATGAATTACTCAATCGTGCCAGTGGCGAAATACTGGTTAAAACCGATCCTTACGGGCAACAGTTTGAAAATCGTCCCAAAACAGCGGCGATGGTAGTTGCCAAAAATACCTATCAATGGCAAGACAGCGCGTGGTTAGAAAAGCGCGTTAAACACGATTGGTTGCATCAACCGATGTCGATTTACGAAGTGCATTTAGGTTCGTGGAAACGTGACGAACACGGAAATTTTTTAAATTACCGCGAATTTGCCACGCAATTAGTCGATTACGTTAAACACTTAGGTTTCACGCACATTGAATTATTACCAATTACAGAACATCCGCTTGATGATTCATGGGGGTATCAAACTACGGGTTATTTTGCACCGACAAGCCGTTTCGGTTCGGCTGACGATTTCCGTTATTTTGTTGATTGCTGTCATCAAAATAATATCGGCATTATTCTCGACTGGGTTCCAGCCCATTTTCCGAAAGATAATTTTGCATTAGCACGTTTTGACGGTAGTGCGTTGTACGAACATGAAGACCCCCGCAAAGGCGAACATCGTGACTGGGGGACATTGATTTATAACTATGGACGTAACGAAGTTCGCAACTTTTTGTTTGGAAGTGCAGTTTTTTGGTTAGAAGAATTTCATCTTGACGGTTTGCGTGTTGACGCGGTTGCATCGATGTTGTACTTGGATTATTCACGCGAAAGCGGTGATTGGGAGCCAAATCGTTACGGTGGTAATGAAAATTTAGAAGCCATCGATTTTTTGCGTGAGTTAAATTCGATTACCCATCAGCAACAGCCAGGCACAGTGATTATGGCGGAAGAATCCACCTCTTGGCCTCAAGTTACTCGTCCAACGTGGACTGGAGGACTTGGCTTTTCAATGAAGTGGAATATGGGTTGGATGCACGATGTACTGGAATATATGCAGCAAGAACCCATACATCGTCAATATCATCACAATCAGCTAACGTTTGGAATGCTCTATGCGTTCACTGAAAATTTCGCTCTGCCGTTTTCACATGATGAAGTTGTTCACGGCAAAGGTTCGATGCTAAATAAAATGCCTGGCGATGAATGGCAACGCTTTGCGAATTTACGATTGTTGTACACGTTTATGTTTGCTTATCCTGGCAAAAAATTGTTGTTTATGGGTAATGAATTTGGGCAAGGCACGGAATGGAATTTCAGAGTGAATTTGGATTGGTATGTCTTGGAATATCCTTTCCACAGCGGATTGCACACGTTAGTTAAAGATTTAAACGAACTCTACAAAACCGAACCTGCGTTATATCAACATGACTTTGATCATCACGGTTTTGAGTGGATTGACTGCCACGATGTACAGCAATCCATTCTTTGTTTTCAACGCCAAAGTGGAGAAGAACATTTAATTATTGTTCTTAATTTCACACCTGTTGTGCGTGAAAATTATCGTGTTGGCGTGCCTGAAAAAGGAACGTATCGGGAAATTTTTAACTCCGATTCAAAGTATTACGCAGGAACAAATACAGGTAATGGCACGGTTGAAACCGAAGATAAGCCTTGGATGAACCAATTGTTTTCAATCAATTTAACGTTGCCGCCGTTAGGGGCAATTATTTTAAAAATCTAAAAATTGTTTAATGTTATGGAAAAAATACTCTTTGTTACCAGTGAAGTATATCCCTTAATCAAAACGGGCGGACTCGCTGACGTATCGAATAGTTTGCCGAAAGCTCTGGTTGAATTGGGGCAGGAAGTGAAGCTGATTTTGCCCAATTATTACGGCATCAAACTAAACAGCCCTGCGAAACAACTGAGTGTTTTTCAAATTGGTATACATGATGTGCGCTTATTGGAAACAACTTTGCCAGAAAGTAATGTCAATGTGTGGTTGGTGGATTGCCCAGAATATTTTGGTATGGAAGGTAATCCTTATGTGGATTGGTTGGGCGAGCCATATGCAAATAATGCAGAGCGTTTTGCGCTGCTTTGCCGAGCTGCCGTTGAAGTAGCTATGAATCGTGTCAAATTAGACTGGAAAGCCGACGTAGTGCATTGTAATGATTGGCAAACGGGTTTAGTCCCAGCATTATTGTCGCTAGAAAATGAACCCTGCCCCACAACCGTGTTTACGATTCACAATATGGCGTATCAAGGAATTTTTAAGGGTTTAACTGCAGCGGTGTTGCAATTACCTGCACAGTTGCTCACGCTTGACGGATTGGAATTTCACGGCATGATTTCGTTTATCAAGGGCGGAATTGCTTACGCTGACAAAATCACGACGGTTAGTCCAACTTACGCACAAGACATTCAAACTGCTGAGTTGGGTTATGGCTTAGAAGGATTGTTGGTTTATCGAAATGACGATTTGACGGGCATTATTAACGGCATTGATGGTGATTGGAATCCCGAAACGGATACGTTGATTGCCCAAAAATACGACGTAAATTCAATTGAGGCGAAATTGATCAACAAACGTGCATTACAAGAGCGTTTGAATTTACCACAAGACGAAAATGTTTTGGTGTTGAGTTTAATTAGTCGGCTGGTTGAGCAAAAAG